>JBGTIB010000001.1:0-27695 GCA_041745875.1 Flavobacteriales bacterium
CTCCGGGTCGACCCGGAGGGTCGACGCTACAGGTGCTTCGATCGAGCGTGGAGCGTAACGTGCGGCCTCCTTCGCCAGTGCCGCGATATGCTCCGGCGTCGTTCCACAGCAGCCCCCCACCACGTTGACCCAACCATTGGCCATGAACTCGCCCACGAGGCGGGCGGTGACCTCCGGGGTTTCGCGGTACTCGCCCATCTGGTCGGGCAGTCCGGCGTTGGGGTAGATGCTCACGCGGCAGGGAGCGTGGTCTGCGATCGACTCCAGGTAGGGCCGCATCTGTGCCGCACCAAGCGCGCAGTTCAGGCCCATGCTGAAGAGCTGCACATGCTGCATGCTGATCAGGAAGGCCTCGATCGTCTGGCCGCTCAAGGTGCGGCCGCTGGCATCGGTGACGGTAACGCTGCACATCAAGGGTACGCGGCGACCGACCCTGTCGAAGGTCTCTTCGATGGCATAGAAGGCGGCCTTGGCGTTGAGCGTGTCGAAGATGGTCTCCACCAGGATCAGGTCCACGCCACCTTCCAGCAGGGCTTCGGTCTGCTCGGCGTAGGCTTCCACCAGCTGATCGAAGGTGACGGCCCGGTAGCCGGGGTCGTTCACATCGGGACTGAGGCTGGCGGTGCGGTTGGTGGGACCGATGGCACCGGCCACGAAGCGCGGTTTCGATGGGTCCTTCTTGGTGTACTTGTCGCACGCTTCCCTGGCCAGGCGTGCCGATGCGATGTTCAGTTCGCGCACCAGATGCTCGCACTGGTGCTCCGCCTGCGCGATGGTGGTGGCGCTGAAGGTGTTGGTCTCCACGATGTCGGCACCGGCTTCCAGGTACTCCTCGTGAATGCGCTTGATGGCCTCCGGACGCGATAACGACAGCAGTTCGTTGTTGCCCTTCAGCAGGATTGGGTGATCCTTCATGCCGGGCGGATGGAAGTCCTCCTCGGTGAGGCCGAGGCGCTGGATCATGGTGCCCATGGCGCCGTCCAGTACCAGGATCTTCTCTTCAGCAAGTTGTTCGATAGTCTTCATATCAGGTCACAAAAAAACCCCATCCGGAAGGCCGGATGAGGTCATGTGGCAGGTATTCATCCACAGGGCCCCGATCACAGCTCATCTTCTTGCCTCCTTGTCCTCCTCGGCTGCGCTCGGAGTGACATGGGGGCAACTGGATTTGGCACCTTTCCAACGGATGGGTTCGTTGGGCGGTTGCCATGGCTTCACAGGGCCAGTCCCTCTGCCTTTCTGGATGAACGATGGAAAGAACACATCCCGCGTAGGGGACGTGGCGCGAAGGTAGCGCGGCGAAATGCTATCCTGACACACCAAGCTCATTCCCGAAGTCCCTGGAACCGCTCGGTGCGCGTATCGATGAATTCCAGCAAGATCAAGAAATCCTTCTCCACCCGGTTGAAGAGGCGCACCTACCGCGCAACTGGAATGCTCCTGATGCCCAATTCTGCGACCTCCAGTACCCCACCGTGTGGAAACACTTCCAGCAACGCGATGGTGTGGGCGACATCAGAGGCGAACGCATCCGCGACAAGCGTACCCCATTCTCCTTCCAAGTAGTGCGTGATCTCCCTGAACCCGAACTCTGCTTCACGGGTCCATAACGACCGCAGGCTCATTTCTTGCGTCGCTTCATCACCGCTTCGGTGCTCGATAAGTTGCGCGGATCCAAGGAGGAAGCATAAGCTTTCAACACCCGATCCCGCCGCGCCTCGGTCATCGACGCCCAGACGCCTTCGCCACGACCTTCGCCGGAACCTGCCAGTAGGTCATGCACACGCTTTAGCAATTCCTCGCTCTTCAGTGAATCGATCAAAGCGTGAAGTCGGGTGCGTAATTCCACTGTGCTCATGGTGTCATTGCTTGGCCCACTAAAGGTATGCATCTCCACTATCGCCTCTGCCCGATATGCTCCTCCAACCACCCAAACACCTCCTGGTGCCACTGTAGCGAGTTCTGCGGCTTCAGCACCCAGTGGTTCTCGTCGGGAAAGCGCAGGTACTTGCTGGGGATGTCCTTGGCCTGACAGGCGCTGAAGCTGCCGATGCCCTGGGTGAGCGGCACGCGGTAGTCCAGGTCGCCGTGGATGACGAGCATGGGAACGCGCCAATTGCCCACGTGTAGCATGGGGTTGAAGGTGTCGTAGGCCGATGGGTCGGAGAAGACGTCGGTGCCGTTCTCCCAATCGGTGAACCAGAACTCCTCGGTGCTGTAGCCCATGGCGCGTGTGTCAAAAATGCCACAATGCGACACCAGCGCCTTGAAGGCCTCGGGCCACTTGCCCGCGATCCAATTGACCATGTAGCCACCGTAGCTGGCGCCGAGTGCCGCGACGCGATCACCATCGAGGAAGGGATATTGCTTCAGCGCGTGTGCCAAGCCTTTCTGTAGATCCTCCAACGGACGATCGCCCCAATGTTCGGTAATGGCATCGGTGAAGGCCTGGCCGTAGCCGGTGCTGCCATGGAAGTCGATCATCACCACGGCATAGCCTGCGCCGGCGTAGGTCTGCGGATTCCAGCGATAGCTCCAGCCATCGCCGAAGCTGCCCTGCGGACCGCCGTGGATGAGGAAGGCGACGGGGTACTTCCTGCCTTCCACGTAATCGGCAGGCTTCAGCACATAGCCATGGACGGTGGCATCGTTCCAACCCTTGAAGCTGAACTGCTCGAAAGCCCCGAAGCGTTTGTCCTTCAGGCTTGCATTCACTTGTGTGAGCACAGTGGCGTTGTCATCAATGAAGGCGGCTCTGGGCTTGGAGATGAAGATCTGGGGCGGTCCGTGCAATCCGCTGCGCTGGAACACGATCCCCTTGGGCGTTTCGTGACAGGCATTGACGCTGCCCTCCTTGCTCAGTTGCGTCACCTTGCCGGACTTCATATCGATGCGGAAAAGGCGGTGACGTCCCAGATCATCGGCGCTTACCAGCAGGCTCTTACCATCGGCGCTCCACTTCAGGTGAGATACACTTCGGTCCCAGTCGCCCGCGACGGTGGTGACCTTTCCGGTCGCGAGTTCGCGCAGCTTGAGTTCGAAGCGATCGGCCTCGAAGCCGGGGCGCTTCATGGCTTTGTAAGCGAGGAACTTGCCGTCCTTGCTGGGCACGGGTTCGGCATCCCAAGCCTTATTCGACTCGGAGAGGTTCACGGGGGCACCACCGGTCACGGGCACTTGGTAGATGTCGAAGTTGGTGCTCCAGGGTTCCTTGGTGCCCGCCATGCGCGCACTGAAGAAGACGCTTTGACCATCGGCGCTGAAGGAAAAGTCATCATTGCCCCCGAAGGGTTTGGAGGGAACGTCGCCATCGAAACCAGGCATGAGCGCGACGGGTGAAGCGGTTGCATCGGGCAGGGGCAGGTAGTAGAGGTGACCGCGGGTGCCATCCTTCCACGTGTCCCAGTGACGGATGAAGAGTTGGTCATAGAGCACGCCGGTGCTTTTCTCCGCTTTGCGCGCCTTCATGCGTTCGGCCGTGCAGACGATGGCGTTGCCTTCGCAGTCGGGGAACACCGAAAGTGCCACTGCCAGACCAGAGCCATCGGGTGCCACGCGATAGGTCTCCACATCGAGTACCAGGTCGGTGATCTGCCTGGCGGTATTGCCCTGCGCATCGGCCTTCCACACCTGGGTGGTGCCGCTTTCACCCCGGGCGGAAAGGAAGTAGAAACCACTTCCGTCGTGGGCCCACTGCACATCACGTGCGCCGCCTTCGCTCACTGGCACTTTCACTTCGGGCTTAGCGGGATCGTTGAGGTCCTTCAACCACAAGGAGCTGACACCTTTATTGTTCTCCAGATCGGTGGCGCGCACGGTGAAGAGCGCCTTGATCCCCTTGTGATCCACGGCCAGGCCGCTGATGCGATCCAGGCGGATGAGGTCCTCGTAGGTGAAGGGGCTCTGGGCTGCAGCCGCAGTGGTGAGGAAGAGGGCGGCAAAGGCCGCATGGCGAAGCAGTGTGCACATGGCGATCAGGACCCGATTGCTGGCGGGCCGAGCGAAGATCGCAATGGATCCGGAATGTTCGCCCGGTTCAGCCTTGGGCGCCGCTCAACTCACGGAAGAAACCTATGATCCGCTTGCGGAAAAGCAGGAAGAGCAACAGGTAAGGAACCGCCATCAGGTAGAGGATCCCGGAATTCAACCCGGCTCCGATGGACTGCCTGCCCCCGAACACACCAGCGTCGTTCTCCACAACAGCTTTGCACATGGAACAGCCTTGAGCGAGCACGACCTCCGGAAGGATCGCGAGAAGTGCGACCAAAAAGAACAGAAGGATCGAGCGAGGTGTCATGAGCAGCACAAATGTAGGCGTTGGGCCAATGGCCGGTTCAACCCTGGTAGTACGGGCTGATCATCAAGTACACCAATACGCCGCTGACGCTGACATAGAACCAGACCGGCCACACACGGCGGGCCATCTTGCGATGTTCCGGATATCGGCCGGATAGCGCCTTGTACGCGGTGAGTAGAATGAAGGGCAGCGAGGTGGCCGCCAGAATGATATGTGTGATCAGAATGATGTAGTAGACCCAGCGGATGGTCCCCTCACCGCCAAAGGTGGTATCGCCCGCAAAAAGATGGTGGAGGATGTAGGATCCCAGGAAGAGGACCGACAGGACAAGAGCGGCGCTCATCACGGCCCGATGGAGTAACCATCGGCGTGCCCTGGCGGTGATCAGGCCTGCCAGCAACAGGATGCTCACCCCGGTGTTCAGCGTGGCATTGATCCGGGCGAAGAGGTGCACATCGAGGCCTTCGGGTGCGGGTACCTGCACCCGGTTGAGCAGGACCACGGCGAGGAACACCACAGCGGAAACACTCCATATCCACCGCTTGGCGAGAGGCTGGGCAGTGTTCAGGAGTGCGGGGGGGTAGGGTTGGGCCATCGCTTGGGTCCGTAGGATGGGCAGTCTTCACTGCTCCGCTTGTGCAGCAGCTTCCTTGGCCTTGATCTTCTCCTCCTTCAACAGCATCTTGATGTCCGCCGCCAAAGCGTTCATGCCTTCGGCGGTGGTGCCATCGTAGTAGCCGCGGATATGACGATCCTTGTCCACCAGCACGAACTGTTCGCTGTGCAGGAACCCATCGTCGGCCATCACATCCTCCCGGGCGGCCAGGTAGTAGCCCTCGGCACCCTGTAGGTAGAGATCGTGCTTCGATCCGGTCAGGAATTTCCACCGCGCGGGGTCGGCTTGCAGCTTTTTGGCGTGCGCGGCCAGCACCGCGACCGTGTCGTGCTCGGGGTCCACGGTATGGCTCAGGATGAGCACATCGCGAAAGGCCTTGTCGTTCAGTTTGAGCTGCAACTGTTGCAACTGCACCTTCATGCGCGGGCAAATGGTGGTGCACCGGGTGAAGAAAAAATCGACCACCAGGATCTTCCCCTCCGCATCCCTATCTGTGAACACCTTTCCGGTCTCGTCGATGAAGCTGAACGGGGGCACGGTGTGGTAGATGGTATCGACCACGGTGGTCCCGTTGCGTTCCACCAGCACGGTCTCCTTGGTGCCGTAGTACGGGAGGTAGCTGAAGCTATGCCGCACCAGGCCCAAGGCCGGAGAGAAGAAAATGAAGAGCGAGGCTACGAAAAGCGCAATGCCACCCAGGACCAGCCATTTGATCAGGGGGCTGGAGGGAAGTGGCGCCTGACTCACAGGAATTTGTTCCAGATCCAGTTCACGTAGTTCGATTCCCAGATCGCGATCCACAGCAGATACAGGATGAACAAAGCGTATGGCAGAAGGATGATCGAGCGGATGTTCCGGCGCTCATCGCCCAGGTGCATGAAGGTCATTACGATGTAGGTCGCCTTTACCAGGGTGAGGATGATGAAGGTCCACTTCACCATGCCCCAGGCCTCCGGGAACCAGGTCTTCCACACAATGCCAAGGCCAACTTCAACACAGGTTATGATGGTGAGCAACAAGGTCACCATCCAGATCTTCTTGCGGATGGCCTTCCCTGCTTCCTCGCTGTGGTGGGCGTCCAGGCTGTATTCGATGATGTCGTCGCGTTCCATGCAGCGCCAGTTGGATCAAATGAGGTAGAAGAAGGTGAACACGAACACCCATACCAGGTCAACGAAGTGCCAGTACAAGCCGACCTTCTCAACGGTTTCGTAATGGCCGCGGCGGTGGAACACACCTTTGATCACCATGATCAGGACGATCAGGTTGATGATCACTCCGCTGAAAACGTGGAACCCGTGGAAGCCTGTGATGAAGAAGAAGAAGTTGGCGTACTGTGGCGGACCATACTCGTTGTAGATCATGTTGGCGCCATGCACATGGTTCACGCGGCCTTCCCAGATCCGTACCGCCTCGGGGCCATCCACGCGATCACCCATCAAGTAGCCTCCGGTCGCCTTCAGCAAATGGAAACCCTCGGCATTCACGGGATCCTCCGTATCGTGCGCGTCGTTCAGCACCCAATACTTGGCCCCTTCGGTGGTGGTGATGTAGCCGCCACCGCCGTGGATGAAGTGCTTCCATTCCCAAGCCTGGCTGCCCACGAAGAAGAAGCCGCCGATCACCGTGAGGAACAACCACTTGATCACGCCCTTTTTGTCCATCCGGTGGCCGGCCTCCACGGCCAGCACCATGGTCACCGAACTGATGATCAGGATGAAGGTCATCAGCGCCACGTAGATCAGCGGATAGCTTCCCGTAAGACCGGGCAGCGCACGGAACACCTCGTCGCCGATGGGCCAGGTCTCGGTGGTGCTGTGCCGGACGAAGCCGTAGGCGACCAACAGTCCCGAGAACGTCAGGGCATCGGACACCAGGAAGAACCACATCATCATCTTCCCGTAGCTGATGCTGAACGGGGATCGGCCTCCGCCCCAGAGGACGTCGTTGCACAGAGCCTTGGTCGCTTCTCCTGACATGATGCGGGTTTTCCGGGCGCAATGTTAATGAACAAAGGTCAAGAACAAAAGAAGGTACACCCACAGACCGGCCAGGAAGTGCCAATAGACCGCACCGGACCATAGGCCCGGATGGTAGGCCGGGGTGTATCGGCCCAATAGGGCCATTGCCAACATCACCACCAGCGACAGCAGGCCGAACACCAGATGCCCCAGGTGCGCAACGGTGAGAACGTAGAAATACGAACTGGAGACGTTCCGCTGCTCATCAAGCTCCGCATTCAACGGGCGGGCCGAGGGTCCATCGGATGGAAGGTAGAAGTTGCCGTCCTCCAGGACCAGCTCCTCCCCGTTCCTGCTGATCGTATGGTCCACCCCGTACTCGCCAGAGGTATGCAGCATTTTACCCACCACATGGTTCCCCTTGGACACCAATTCACTCCACCCCTGGAACTGGAGCCAGGTAAATGCGAGACCAAGGATCAACGTGACCCCAAGCAGCGGTGCCACCAGTTTCGTCCGGCCGGACCGGCCGGACACCAAGGCCCACTGAGCCGTGATGCTGCTGATCAGAATGACCGCGGTACTGATTTGGAAGGCTGCGGGTATGGTGATATTCACCCAATACCCACCGCTCATGCTCACCAAGTAGGCGCTGGTGAGCCCGGCGAAGAACATCACGATGGCGAACACGATGAGCCAGGTGAGCATGCGCCGCGACTTCACCTTTCGCTGTAGCTCCTCCTGCGGGGTGAAAGGCTCCTGCTCGGTCATACCCGGTCCAATACGTAGGCCAGTTGGACAACCGGCAGGTAAAGGAAGCTGGCGAACATCAAGCGCCGGGCATCCTTCACATCACGCGAGAGAAAGAGCTTGAACGCAGGCACCAGCATGACCATGCCCAACGCGACAGAGACCCACATGGCAACAGGCCCGGTAAGACCGAAGACCCAGGGTAACATGCCCGCTGGAATGACGAACAGGGTGTAAAGCAGGATCAGGAAGGCGCTGCTGCGGTCACGCCCTCCTTTGGATGGCAGCAGATGGTAGCCAGCGCGGCTGTAGTCCTCATGCAGCACCCATGCGATGGCCCAGAAATGGGGGAACTGCCACATGAACTGCATGGCGAAGAGCAGCCCGGGCGCCAGGCCGAAATGACCGGTAGCGGCCACGTAGCCCAGCATCGGCGGGAAGGCGCCGGGGAAGGCGCCCACGAAGACCGCCCACGCGGAGTGTTTCTTCAATGGCGTGTAAAGCGCCACGTACATGAACAGGGACATGAAACCGAGGATGCCGGTGAGCGCACCGAACTGCATCCACAGCATCAGTGTTCCCAGCCCGCCGGCCACAAAGGCCAGCACGACCGCTTCATTGTTCCCCAGGGTGCCACGTACCAGAGGTCGTGATGCGGTGCGGTGCATGGCGCCGTCCTCGCGCACCTCAAGCACCTGATTCAAGGCATTGGAAGCGCCGGTCAGCAGGGTACCCCCTACGACCAATCCGAGCATGGCCCACCAGGAAAACGCGCCTTCGGGCACGCCCATCAGGTACCCCATCACCGCGCTCACCACGACCAACGAGGCAAGGCGCAGTTTGAACAGCACGGCTACCTCGCGCAACTTGGAAACGGGACCCAGCGTGGTGGCGTATGCAACAGGACGGCTCAATGCTTCGGTGCCGGGACGATGGTGCAGTAGCGTGTCGGCGGCGCAAAAGTACCCAACCGAACGATACCCTTCTACGGGATCACGTAGCGCACCTCCTGCTCGGGGTGTCGATCCCGGAAATGACACACGATACCCAGGCGCACAAAGTGATCCATGTCCATGGGACCACCCTGCTCCTCACGCAGGCGGAACAGATAGGACACCTCGATCCGCGTGGCCGTGGCAGGGTCCAGGAGGTAACCGGCCCTGAACTCTCCATGAAAGAGCTTCACCGGTACCACTCCGCCCATCCGGTATCCGAAGTTGACCAGACGGCCCTGTTCATCACGCACACGTTGGTTCTCAGGTCGGAAAATGTTGTTGCCGAAACTTTCCAGGGTATCGGTGCCCAACCATGCCATGCTGCTGCGTATTCCAGCATGCCACCGGTCCCGGTACAGGTCTGCATGGGCCACCAATTCCCGCACATTGGACCCGTAAGGATGCGCCAATGGCTGTCCGTAGTGTGCATAGTTCTGCCGGGTATCGGAATGTGTGTACATGAACGGCCTGATGTAGTTCCACTCGCCGCGCAGTACAAGACCAGGCACCCCGAGGGCATCGCGGGACACCACGCCCAATTGGAAGGATTGTTTGTTGCCGAACCAGCCGTTCCTATCGCGCACCTCCTTGATGAGCAGTTCATCCAACATCAGCTGGGAGTAGATCAAGGTGCGCTTTCCGACCTTCACGTTCACCGATGCGCCCATCAGGGCATTGTCCGGGGAACCGATGTCGAATTCCACCGGGCGATAGAAGATGACGGGATTGACATAGTTGAAATCGAAGCCGCGCGGGTAGTTACTGTCCCCTTGTTGCCAAACGATGGCCTCGAAGATCGCGACGTTCAACCGCTTGTTCACATTCCACGACAGGTAGTGCATGCTGGTGTACTTCGCCCGGAAATCCCCTGGCACACCATCGGCCGCTCGGATGTCGCTCATGCGGGTGAACAGGTTCACGTATCGCACCCGCCAGACCGAGGTGGTGATGCGCAGATAGGGATAGCTGTAAGCTTCACTGGAGAGCATCATCGAGCGGTGTCCTTCACCGAAGGAGTTGCGGCCACGACCCAGGGTGAGATTGAAATACTTGCCGGGATCCCAGCTTACATGGCCATTCCAGTCGTGGTGCACCCGGTCCGTGGCGGTCCCGTAAGCATAACCTTCGCCGGGGGTGACCTGCGTGGCATTCACCAAGGTGTCCAGATAGCTTGCGAAACGCTGTCCCCAAGCCTGGGCATCGAGGTGGAACGACCACTTGGGATGCGCATCGAGGTCCATCCAAACGCCGCCACCCAGCTTATACCGGAGCAGGTCCTCGCCCGGCATGTCCAGGGCGAGCGAAGCATCCATCAAGGGGCCCCAGCGGAACTTCCGGACGCTGTCCGTTCCCAGCATCGCGCCAGACCATCGGTCCAGGATGGCCAATGCGGCGGCAGGACGAAGCGTATCAGCACCGGGGATCGCCCGGAGGTCGCGCTGGCGATAGGGTCGAATGGCCGTATGCGCATCGGAACCCAGTCGCTGCAAGGCCCTGGCATAGGGGCGCTCCACCTCACGCGATAGCGGCATCCACCCGTTCTGTGCCGACACCCTGGCACACAGGATGACAAGGACCAGGATGAGCAACGATCTCATGATGCCTTCGTGGACTTGGGCTTGGGCAGGGCGAACGGAAGCATCGCCAGCACGAAGGCCGTGGTACCCATCACCATCAAGCCAATGTTCGGGTGCCATTTGCGCGTGATGAGACTGAGACCGATGATGGCCAGCGCGTACAGGTATAGCGCGACGGTGGTCCCCTTGTGCCCCATACCCTGCGCCAGCAGGCGATGGTGAATGTGGTTGCGATCGGCCGCAAAGGGGGAAATGCCGCGTGACATGCGATAGATGAAGACACGCAGGGTGTCCACCAACGGGTAGGCGATCACCGCCATGGCGAAGACCGGTGTGGGGAGTTGCCGCAATTGGAGCGGCAGGCGCGAAGTGTCGTGGTCCACCACTTTCATGGCGAGCACGGCGAGAATGGCACCGATGATGAGGGAGCCACTGTCGCCCATGAAGATCCGCGCAGGGTTGAAGTTGAACACGAGGAAGCCCACCAGCGCACCGGCAAGCACGAAGGCCAGCAGTGCCAGAGCCACATCGCCGGCAAGGAACAGCCACAGGCCGTAGGCGAGCGCCGCTATCAGGCCGATGCCACCGGCAAGGCCGTCCACGCCATCGATCAGGTTGAAGGCATTGACCAGCACCACGTACACAAAGAAGGAAAAGGCGATGCTCAAGGAATTGGGCAGCTCGTAGAAACCGAACACGCCGTGGAAATCCGTGATGCGCACGTCGGCCATCACCACCAGAATGTAACCCACCACCATGTGGCCCACCAGCTTCTTCACCGGCGAGAACCCGATGATGTCGTCCTTCACGCCGATGAAGAACAGCAGCACCATGGCCGCGATCATGAACTTGAAATCGCTGTACGCTCCTCCCATGGCCATGTACAGGTTCTTGTACCCTTCATTGTCCTGACCGATCAAACGGGCCTCGGGGAACCACAGGGCGTAGGAGAAGATGATCGCTGCGAAGATGATGATGCCCCCGATGGTGGGCACGCTGCTGGCGTGCAGCTTGCGTGCCTCCGAGGGCTCGTCCACCAGATGCTTCATCCGGGCCACCTTGATCAGCGATGGCATGGTGAAGAGAACCACGAACAAAGCGGTGAGAAAACCAAAGACGAGTATGTAGCCGTGTTCCTTCAAACTGTGGTGCGTTGATCAAATATCGTAGTAGCGGTTGAAGAGCGACGTACGCAATGCGATGTAGATGTAGCTGCTCTGCAAGCCATCATCCACACCTGGCAGGTCACGGCGCATGAGGCCCACCATGAAGCGCATGTTGGTGACCGGATTGAAGAGATACCCTGCGCTGATGTCCAGGAAGGTGAGCCGCCTGAGAAGAGGACCATCGCCACCGTCCGTCGGCACATCGGGTTTCAGAAGGTCGTTCCCGTAGTTCCATTCCGGGGAAGGGTCCTCGTTGTACTGCGCATGAACGACCCTGCCCTGAAAGAGCACCCTGTTGAAGCCCACATCGAGGATCGCCACGAGTTCCTGAAAATTTGTTCCTCGTGGATGGGCAAGTGGCAAGCCTGCATGCAGGTAGGCCGAGAACTCCGGATCGTGCATGTACATGGATGGGTCGGACACGTTGTACTCCACCTGCAGATGGATGTCGCGCCGCACCACATCGAAGAGACGGAACCCCGCCTGCCACGCAAAGCGGGGATCCTCAAGCCGGTCCGTGGCAAGCTGGCCATAGACAAAGACCTTATCCACCACCTTCACGCGCAGGTCAAATCCAACAAGGCTCTTGTGATCCCCGTCGAACCCGTTCACCAGTGAGTTGATCCCGATCACCGGGTTCAATTCCAGCGGGTCGAAAGGACGTACGCCGTCCTCATCGATGTTGCGGAAGAGCGTGGCCTCGAACAGACCGAGTTCCACCCTGCCCAGACGCAAGGCAAGGTGGTTGAATCGCGCACGCATCCATCGGAAAAGCGACTCGCTCGCATCGCCCGTGGGCAGCCGATCGCTTTGGGTGACCCCGTGCATCAACCGGGTGTTCCAGGTGGTGTACTGCAGGCGGCGGTCCGGGGTGAGCGCGCTGAACTTCAGGTACGGGGCGGAGATGGAGTTGTCGCTGAGCAACACGGAACGGTATCCATGGCCTACGAAGTGCTTGCCATTCCCGAGCTGCACGTTGAGCCATTGGGTAGGTGAGTAGGACACATTGGCTTGCGACCATCCGAAATCAAGGTTGCGCACATTCCTCACCTTCACACGGCCCTGGCCCGACATCACGCCCAGCCTTCGCGCATTGCGCAGAATGTGCTGTGGCACCACACCCTGGTTCTCGTGGAACATGGTCTGGAAGGAGACCTTCGGCCCCACATCGCCTTTCACCCGAAAACCCCGGGTGTTCATGTAGAACCGGTTCGTGTCGGAATAGGCCGTGGCATCCCCGGGATCGATGCCCATCTCGAAGTTGAACAGCGGATCGATCGCCACGCGGAAGTCCCCTTCCTTCACGATGAACAGGCTCTCCTTGTAAAGCTTCTCGGTATAGGTCCAGTAGTACTTCGTACTATCCACCTTGTAGCCCATCACGTTGGTAAGGTCGGCCCTGGGCTCGATCAACGGTTTCAGTCCGCTGAACACACGTGCATCGATCAGGCTGGCATCCCGTTCCAGACCGATGAGTATGTCTCGCTGAAGGGGCACATCGTTCTGCTGGGCCTGCACCGGCGACGCCAGGGGCATGACCAGGATGGCGGTGGCCAACAGAACGCGTATGTCGTGAAGCACCAAGGGATTACGGCGGAATGGCCCGCCGAAGGTAGGCCCGCCAAGGTCATGGTGTAAAGGTGCAGCGGTGGCTCGCCCTTGGCGAGGTGCGATCAAGACCTGGCCAATTCGCTGGTGGCGAATTCGGCATACACCCTGGTAATGCCTTCGCGCAGCCCGATCCGATGCTTCCAACCCATGGCGTGCAGGCGACCCACATCCATGAGTTTGCGCGGCGTGCCATCAGGCTTTTCGGTATTCCACACCAGCTCACCCTGGTACCCCACGATGTCCTTGATCAACTCCGCCAGCTCCTTGATCGTCAGATCCTCCCCGGTACCGATGTTCACGAACAACTCCTCGTCGTAGTTGTGCATCAGGAAATAGCAGGCGTCGGCCAGGTCGTCCACATGCAGGAACTCGCGTCGCGGACTGCCGGTCCCCCACACCTCCACATGCGCGGCACCGCTCACCCTGGCCGTGTGGACCTTGCGGATCAACGCCGGTAGCACATGGCTGTTGCTTAGATCGTAATTGTCGTTGGGCCCGTACAGGTTGGTGGGCATGGCGCTGATGAAATTGTCGCCATACTGGCGCCGATAGCTTTCGGCCATCTTGATGCCCGCGATCTTGGCGATGGCATAGGGCTCGTTGGTCTGCTCCAACAGGCCGGTGAGCAGGCTTTCCTCCTTCAACGGCTGGGGGGCCAGCTTGGGGTAGATGCACGAGGAACCAAGGAACAACAGCTTCTTCACCCCGGCCTCGTGCGCGGAATGGATCACGTTGTTCTGTATCATCAGGTTCTCGTAGAGGAACTGGGCGCGATACACATTGTTGGCATGGATGCCCCCCACCTTGGCAGCAGCAAGGACAACGTAGGCAGGCTTCTCCGCAGCGAAGAACGAACGTACAGCGACCTGTTCCCTCAGGTCCAATTCCGCACTGGTACGCGTCACGATATTGGTGTGACCCTCTGCTTCGAGTTTGCGGACGATGGCGCTGCCCACCATGCCGCGGTGACCTGCGATGTAGATCTTGTCAGTCTTGTTCATTGGTCCAAATGATCGGTGAAGTCGACCCGGAGGGTCGACGCTGCACGGAACACGAATGATCGCATTGCAATGCGATCACTCCTGCTCATGCAGGATCTTATGTCCTCCCTTTTTCAGGTATACGTCGCGCTTGAAAAGCTCCAGGTCACTGGCCACCATTTCCTTCACCAGGGCTTTTAGATCGTACTTGTGTTTCCAGCCCAAGATGCGCTGGGCCTTGGAGGGGTCGCCTTCCAGATGGTCCACTTCGGCGGGACGGTAGTAGCGCTTGTCGATGGCGACCAACACCCTGCCCGTGCGTTTGTCGGTACCTTTCTCCTTCTCGCCCTTACCGCTCCATTCCAGCTTGATCCCGACCTCGGCGAAAGCCAGGTCGATGAAATGGCGCACGGTGTAGGTCTTGCCCGTGGCCAATACGAAGTCCTCCGGCTTTTTGGCCTGCAGCATCAGCCACATGCCTTCCACGTAATCCTTGGCATGACCCCAGTCGCGCTTGGCGTCCAGATTGCCTAGGTACAATGTATCCTGCAAGCCGAGCTTGATCTTGGCGACCGCACGGGTGATCTTGCGTGTCACGAAGGTCTCGCCACGCAGCGGGCTTTCGTGGTTGAAGAGGATGCCGTTGCACGCGAAGATGCCGTAACTCTCACGGTAGTTCTTGGTGATCCAGAACCCATAAAGCTTGGCCACCCCGTACGGACTCTTCGGATAGAACGGGGTCTCCTCGTTCTGGGCATGGGGTAGCACACCACCGTACAATTCGCTGGTACTGGCCTGGTAGAACTTGGTCTTCTTCTCCAAGCCAAGGATGCGGATGGCCTCCAGGAAGCGCAACGTACCGATACCATCTGCGTTCGCCGTGTACTCGGGCATTTCAAAGCTCACCGCCACATGGCTCATCGCGGCCAGGTTGTAGATCTCATCGGGCATGATCTCCTTCACCAGCCGAAGGCAGTTGACACTGTCGGTGAGGTCGCCGTAATGCAGATAAAAGGGGCGACCTTTCTCGTGCGTATCGTGGTAGAGGTGATCGATGCGGTCGGTATTGAACAGTGAGCTCCGACGCTTCACCCCGTGGACCTCGTACCCCTTGTCCAGCAGCAGTTCGCTCAAATAGGCTCCATCCTGTCCGGTGACACCCGTGATCAAAGCCACTTTCCTGCGCCCGGCCTTCACCTGTCGGCTGGCCTTCGGTGCCGATGCCGTTCCGGCCCCCTTCTTTCCACCTGATGGTTTCACCGTGATCGCCGCACCGTTCTTCCGCGCTGCCGGGTTGACCGGTTTGGCAAGTTTCTTCGCGGATCGGGTCGTGTTCTTCTTCTTGATGCTCATGATGTTCTTTGAACGATGAACCAGTTGTTCACCAATTCGTACTTGTTGTAACGCATCGCTTCGCCGGTGGTCACATCCACCAGTTCTCTCCCGGCCTCCAGGCAGATCGCATGACCCGCAGCGGTATCCCATTCCATGGTGGGAGCAAAGCGCGGGTACACATGTGCGGAACCTTCGGCCACCATGCAGATCTTCAAGGCACTGCCCATGCTGGCCAGGGCCACATCACCATGTTCCACGCGCATCTTCGCAATGAAGGCCTCGGTCTCAGGACTGCGATGCGAGCGGCTTGCCACGATGGTGTAGGCCGTCGGTTCTTCTTCCACAGGTAATCGAGACGCGGACCCAAGCCGTTCCGCGACCGTGACCGCAGCACTTCGGCGCGCATCCTCCTGACGATACGCTCCCCCACCCTGCCACGCGAAATAGAGCACATCCTTCACGGGAACATACAGCACCCCACCGATGGGGGTTGAAGCACCAAGCGGCCCGACGGGAAGAGCATCCCGTTGCATCAGGGCGATGTTCACGGTGAACTCTCCGTTCCGCTTGATGAACTCCTTGGTCCCATCCAGGGGATCCACCAACCAGTATCTGTCCCAAGCCTGTCTCTCCGCCGGGTCGCTGCCTTTCCCTTCCTCACTGAGTACAGGGATCCCGGTACTTTCCAACACGTTCGCGATGGCCCGATGCGCGCGTTTGTCGGCTTCGGTCAACGGGCTGCGATCCTCCTTTTCCTCCACATCGATCACGGAAGCATAAACTTCAAGGATCTCACGGCCCGCTGCCAATGCCGCCGCGATGGCGGTATCGATCAGCGTTCGGATATCGGTGGTCCGCATCAATGTGTTGCGTTCAAGCGGGGCCAAAGGTAGCCCGGGCTGCGCGGGGTTCCGTGACCATCGGCATACGTTATCCAACCACTGTTGTGCGTTGCCAGGGTGTGGCGAACCGAACAAGATCGGGAAGCGGGTGGAGCAATGCGGGGATCACTATTGAAGGACGACCCGGCGTACGATCGGGAGGCCTTGCTCCCATGGTGTCAACACGACCAGGTAGACACCCCTTGGCCACGGATCCGTGGCCACGTGCACACGGTCCGCCGTCACCGCTCGTGCGTGCATCGTCCGGCCATCGATGCTGCGGATCTCCACACTGCGAAATCGCTCCGATCGGTCCATCTCCAAGGTGAAACCGTTCGTGGCCGGTTGTGGATGGATGCGCACCCCTGTGTCCGCGCGCTCCCGGACCCCTGTACTGATGCTCGGCGGCAAGGCGGAATACACGAAGCGTTGTGCATTCCCCAGGCTGTCCGTCGTCATTTCGGCCACCGCCAGCTTGGTCTCCTTTGTCAACCAGCTGTAGGTGATACTCGTGTCGATGATCTCCTGAAGGAAGGTGTATGATCCAAAGGGGAATAGACGGAACCACAGTGAATCCACGGAATATTCGGTGGTCTTCACTCGAAGACATGCATACGTGCCGATGGGTGTTGTGATCAGGCCATATGCATCGGTGGTATCGAATACGTCGCCACGATGGTGGAGCCGTATACTGTTCACCCCGAAGGCAGCACCATCGGCGGTGACCTCGAAAGCGTATTGATCGTTGAAATGACTCCCGTAGGTACGCGGCAGATCGTGCACCAGCAGGGTGGAAGAAAATGGCACTGACAGCGCACCTCCATTGCCCAACAGGTCGCCGGCCACACCAGTGGCGATCAAGCTGTTCGGCGACTGGGCGAAGTAGAGGTAATTCACCTGATCATCGGACATGGCGACATTCGATCCGGTGAATGTTGCTGCATCCGGTGTCGCAGCGGGGAGCATCACCTCGGTGGTGGTTGTGAGCAACGGGACGGCGGTGCTGAAGTCCCAAAAAATGCCAGGACCGCCAGGACCCGGCCCAAAGCCCGGAACAGTATCCGTGTGCCGCACCAGCGCATCACCGATCACCGGAAGGTCCGACGCTTCGTAGATGATCTGCCCCGAGGCTGTGATCATTGGCGCTACGAACAAAAGCAGCCCTGCCGCAGGAACACGGAACTTCATCGTATTCGGAATGAGGGTATGGAGTTCAATGTGACAGGAGATCCATCCTGTCACAACCGTACGGCCATCGAGCCAGGAATTCCTGGGATGAAGTCGGTTCAGGCCTTGCCCATGATCTTGAACATGCCCGTACCGCAGGTGGGGCACGTGCCTTTCATGGCTTTGCGGCCATTGGCCATGGTCACTTCAGCGGCGTCCTTCATATCGCGCTTCGCTTTGCACTTCACACAGTATGCTTCTACAGCCATGGTCATTTGATTTGCGTCCGCATGATGACGGACAGGGTTGAACGTGCGGACAAGGTAGGAAGCGATCCCCATTCCTGAAGGTGTTGCCCTTAGTTTATCAACAAACAGGTATCGACGATCGCGACCGGTCGTGTGATATCGCACTACAGGGACATGCTCAGATCAAGCGACTGCCATTGGGTACCGACCGCTCCACAGCAGCAAGTACAATGTCGCCGTTGGCATCCGCGACGCCGGTCACCAGGCACTGGCTCATTACACGGCCCACCTGCTTTTCAGGGAAATTGATCACGGCCAGTACCTGCCGTCCGATCAGTTCCTCCTTGGTGTAATGCTTCGTGATCCGTGCGCTGCTTCGCTTGATGCCGAAGGGACCGAAGTCGATGGTCAACACATAAGCCGGAATGCGTGCCTCAGGAAGGTCTGACGCGTTCAGTACAGTGCCAACGCAGAGTTGCACCTTCTCAAAGTCGGCCCACGCGATCGTATCCGGCACAATAGGTGACATGCACCGCGAAGATCGGGTGAACAAAACCGAACTCCTACCTTCACACTGAAAACCACGACCTCATGCAACGCTATTTCACTACACTGCTGCTCACTCTATCCCTTGCCATCACCACCCATGCTCAAGTACTTATCGACAGCATACCATACCCCGGTATGTTGAGCTTGGGAATTTGGGGCATTCATGTTACCCCCGATACCATTTTCCTTGGTGCCGATGGACCAGGCCCCATTTATTTCTCGGACCATGATGGCAACATGCTTGGCAACCAGCCCACAGGCTATACCTACAACCACGGCTTGATCAAGCGGGAGAGCTCGTACCTGTTCGCGCAATCCTACACGGCCTCCGGAGCGAAGCTGCACGAGGTCTCCCTGGACGGCCAACTCCTGAACGAATGGACCTTCCCGCCCGGTATCGCTGGGAATTCTGCGGGCATCGGTGGTCTGAACGAGGCCGGTGATGGTGCCATCTGGTTCACTGTATACCATCCCTATTTCCAAGATTACCCTTACGCATTTGCGTACAAGTGGATCCCCGGCACCACAACTTTTCTGGACACTGTCCCCCTGCACGGTAAGCAGCCTTATGGCATTACCCTGAAGGGCGATACTCTTCTGTATGTGATAGATAACATCCATGGCGATCAGGAGCGCATTTACGCGTACGATCTCACCAATGAGGAGGATCTGTTCTGGTTCGAACTGCCGGATACGCCGATCGACAACGACCAGCGCCCCTTTGGTCTGCATTGGGACGGCAACTTCCTATACCTCGTCGCGAACAGGCAGGGAGGAAGCGCATTTGCACACCAGACCCTCTTCATTTACGACATGGGCATATCCACGGGCATCGCTTCCAACACGGTACAGCGGACCATGTCGTTGTATCCGAACCCCGCCTCGGACCAGGTGGTGGTCACCCTTCCTGACGAAGAGTTGAAGGATGGGGTGCTATTGGAACTGCTTGATGTGCGCGGGAGTGTGGTGAGAACCTGGCGCATGAGCTCCTCGACTACCAGCCTCGATGTGAAGGGCATTGCTTCCGGCGATCATTTGCTGCGCGCCGTTCGCAATGGCGTGCCCTTGATCACACGCAAGCTGGTGATCGTACGCTGAGCCACTCCCCACTACCGCTGGCTCGTTCGTGCATTACAGGCTTCCGCGTGGCAGCTCGCGGAGGATGATCAAACCGCGCCTTGCCGCTCCTTGTATTCTGCGTGGAGACCGGTGTGCTTCTCCCAGAAAGCTGGAGATATACGTCCATTCATATGATCCACCAGAATGTCCAGGTGCGCGTGCCAACCGCCGGAAACACTCAGCAGGTCCTTTTGGTCGGGCAGGCGGTGATGGGTGAGCACCAACAAGACCTCATCACCTTGCTCGCTCAGTTCAAAGACCACTTCTGATAGCGCATCGGCACGGGCTCCCCAGGTATAACCGAGCACTTTCGGTGGCTCGCAACGCGTGATCGTGGCCGACATGCTGTGACCGTTCTTGTAGCGCTCCGGCGCTTCGCTGGGTGCCGCATCGAGCTCGCTGTGCAGCCATTTCAACTGCACTTCGCCGCCCAAGCGCAGGTCCATGTCGCCGCTGGCGAGCCACTTGGCGCGTTTGTCCGATTCGGTGAGGTAGGCCCAAACGCGATCGATGGGGCCGGGAAGCAAGCGCTCGAATCGAATGGTGTTGGGTGCGATGATGGTTCCGTATTTGTCCATGGTGAAGAGGATGTGGAAATGTGGAAATGGAGGAATGTGGAAATGTGTTGCTTCGCTTCGCTCGCAATGACAAATGTGGAAATGTGGAAGAGTGCGAGGGTGGTCTGGTTGTTCTGGTTGTTGTCACTTGTTCTTGTCCTCGTCGCGCAGCAATTTTCCCAGGGTGTCGAGACGGTTGGCCCAGAAGTGACGTGTCTGTTCGATCCATTGCGCAGCGGCTTCCAATGGCTCTGCGCGGTAGCTGAGGAAATGGTCGCGGCCTACTTTGCGGCGGTGAACCAACTTGGCGCGTTCCAGCACCAGGATGTGTTTGCTCACCGCGTTCAGCGACATCTTGAAAGGCTGCGCGACATCGGTCACACGCGCTTCGCCGGATGAAAGGCGTTGCAGGATCGCGCGGCGCGTGGGGTCCGCGAGCGCGAGCAGGGTGCGGTCAAGCGTTCGTGGGGCGGACATGTCCGATGGTATCCATGTGGGTGCGTGCGGTGGTGTCGGGTAGGCCCTCGCCTTCTGTGATCAGCTTGAGCAGACTGTCGCCGAGGAAGTAATCCCAGCCCTTCTCGCATTGATCGAAGCACTCCACCTGCGGCGTGAGACCAACATGCGTGAAGGTGAGTTGTGTGCCTTCATTCGTGGCCGCGACGTCGAAGACAAGCGCTGTGCCTTTCCACTCTTGGCGGTCCTTCAGCCAAGGCAGCAGGCTTTCGGTGACCAGCCACACGATGCGCTTGTCGGGCACGGCTTCTGTGACGCGTTGTTTGGTCAGGTGTACATCACCGAACTCCACGGTGAACTCATCGCCCACGGCTTTACTGTTCCCCGCTGTGTTGATGGTCCACCATTCGCTGAC
The DNA here is from genome assembly GCA_041745875.1 of Flavobacteriales bacterium. GTDB lineage: Bacteria > Bacteroidota > Bacteroidia > Flavobacteriales_F > PHOS-HE28 > PHOS-HE28. Next base: position 20,681 of record JBGTIB010000001.1, read on the forward strand.
GCGCGAGATGGCTTCGAAGACCTGCTCCGGCGTGGCCTGCACGGTGAGAAGGTGTTGGTAGTTGGTGGCGTTCATGGGGGCAAATATATTCAACCGTTTGGTTGAATGTAAAGTCGCGATGAAAAGACCTTTAGGACCAATTGAAGGTGAGCTGCTATTGGGAAGGGTCAAACGGTAGGCGAGCCCCGGACCTCCGAACTCTTAAACACGCACTTGGCAGTCAGGACCCGGAATGGTGGAAATAGACCACCTGCTTAGTTGCATCATGTGCAAGGTATGCGAATGAAAAAGTACTGCATCCCGGTTCCCATTGTTCGGTGTAATAGTAGTTGGCCATTTTGTCCACCTCCGGTTCCCACCAACTTGGAATATTCGCACCCCTGGCTCCGTCCTCGAACTTGGAACGATCACTCGGAGAAAAGCTTTTTACGAGCGAATCGATGGTTTGTGATGAGGCCCTGAACCTTACCCACGACCCGACACCATCCCCGATGCCAACGCGCCGGATCTGTAGATCATGTACATCCGAGGTGATCCGTCGATGGAGCTCATATTCATATCCACGCTCAAGGTCTTCGCGCGACTTCACATCGTACACGCCCATGTTTCCCACGAACCAAACAGACCCAAGAAGAGGAAGACAGGAAGCAATACTCCATCCAATGCGGTACTTCCATGAGCGCTTTCGTCCGAACCAGAGGATGCACGGAATGGCGATCAGGGCCAGTAGGCCGAACGCTACCATCAACAAGCCCATGAATAGCCAAAAAATGTTCACTGGCTGATGCTTGGCGGACTCAATACCCCCCACCCTGGCCCCTCTCGATCGGGTGCCAGGTGGTCTTCACTTCCTGCGTGTCAAGGATGTAGGAGGATGAACTCATTTGACCGTGGTTCCTTTTGACACCCGCTTCTTCCGCACCGCGCTACCACGCAATGCCACCGATCGGCCTGACGTGGTGCTCGGCCGGGTCGCCCGCTTTGTCCCTAAAGAATCAACACCAAGATCTCCCGTATACAGCGAGGCGAATGGGAAACACATCTCCCAATCCCCCCAGACAATATCAGCGCGTTGTTCGATACTGAAGTCCTTGAAGCGGGTGACATCCAGGAACTGCTTGGCCATGGGGTTCTGACCTTGTGCAGTAAGAAATGCATGGAAGTCGATCTCGGTGGAGTTCCCATCGGTGAAGCGGAACGCGATGCGGTAGTCGCTCACGTACTTGGCACTCTTGATGAAGACGTTCTCCGGGATGGACATTACTTGATCCGCTTGGTGATATGTTCAGGGGTAACGCGTTTGTTCAGCACAAAGTAATCATTCCACTTACGGATAATATCCATTGCCTTGGCCCGCACGAAGAGTTCCGCCTCACGTTGTTGTGCGACAGGTAGCGCACGCTTGTTGCCCAACTTCCGAAAGGTCACCTCCGAGAGCTTCCCTTCGAGCATGATCAGTTCGATCACCGATTCATAGCTGCCGTATCGCACATGTACGTGGATCGGACTGTGCTCATTGCTGAACATCAGGAACACCATCCCGAAGTACTCATACAGCTTGGGCATGACACATTGCAGATCAATACCCTCCACCCCCACCCTGTCCCCTCTCGATCGGGTGCCAAGTGGTCTTCACTTCCTGCGTACCAAGGATGGCATACGGGCTTTGGTCCTCGACTCCGCCTGCCTGTCCGGCAGGCAGGCTCGGACCGACAGCCGCCTTCGGATAAACCACCCGCTTCAAATTGCACGTGGCCTCGGTCTCCAACATCGTCCGTTCTTCCTGCGACGCATCACTAACGACCACGGCGTTCACATCCATATGCGTCACCAAGGGCTTCAGCAATTCGATGCGGAAGCCGGTCATCAAATTCACCACGCCGCCGGGCAGGTCGCTGGTGGCGAGCACTTCGGTGAAGGTGACGGCCGGTAGCGGGTGCCTCTCGCTGGCCACCACCACGCAGGTGTTGCCGCCCGCGATGACAGGGGCGATCAGGCTCACGAGTTCCAATAGGCCGTTGCTTCCCGCGACCATGATGCCGACCACGCCGGTAGGTTCGTACACGCTGAAATTGAAGTGGCTGCTGTTGGTGGGGTTCACACTGCTGAAGACCGCCTGGTACTTGTCGCACCAACCGGCGTAGTGGATCCACAGATCGATGGCGGCTGCCACCTCGGTCTCAGCCTGTTTTTGCGTGGCACCGTGCAACACCAGCTCGTGCACGAACTGCGCGCTGCGGCCTTCCAACACTTCACCGATGCGGTAGAGGATCTGGCTTCGGTTGAAGGCACTGCGACCGGCCCAACCACCGAAGGCGCCGCGTGCAGCCAACACGGCATCGCGCACATCCTTGCGGCTGCTACGGCACACATTGGCGAGAGGCTTGCCGTCGCTGCCTTTCGGCTGGTAGTAGCGGCCGCTCTCAGTGCGCGGGAACTTGCCGCCGATGAAGATCTTGTAGGTCTTCATCACGGGGAGACGCTCCGACTTCTTCGTCGAGCCGTTGGTATTGTGGCCGTTCAGATCGGCTTTCGCAGAGGCGGGCTTGGTGCTGGTCTTGCTCATGACAGGTCTTCTTAGACAAAGCTACAGCACCACCGATCAACGAAAAGCCTGACTACCGTTGTACCATGAAGCGCAGGGTCGTGCGGTGTTCCGGTCCTTCCAAGTGAAGCACGTACAGGCCTTCGGGCAGCGCGCGCACATCCAAGGCAGTGTTCATGGTCCCGGTCTGCACCATTGCGCCGCGTGCATCGTGGATGGTGTAGGGAGCGCGATCGACACCCTGCACAAAGAGCTGAACATTGGCCGGGTTGGGGTACACGCGTAGATCGGTCCCGTTCATCTCGTTCACAGTGGTGCTGATGTCCGGACTGAAGCGCCACGCGTGCGACAACACCGGCGCCTGCCCGTTGCCACCCACCACATACGCAGCATTCGCCACGCTGAAGGAGGTGCCGTTCCTGCAGGCCGCCAGCGGGAAGGAGGCCACAGGGATCCAGCTGTCCGTATCGGCATCGTAACGGTTGAAGTCGTTCCAATTCTCGACGAAGTCGACACCACCACCTACATAGCCCTGGTCGTTGACGGCGAAGGCGTAGGCTTGTCGGCGGTTGTTGGTGCCCAGCATGGCGCGTTGCTCCCAGGTGTTGTTCACAGGATCGTAGGCGTAGAAGTCGCGGTAGCGCACGCCACTGCTTTCTCCCGTGCCGATGTAGCCCTTGCCTTCCATGGCGAAACCCACTGCCCATCGTCGTCCGTTGCCGGGGAAATTCGCTTTCTGATCCCATGTGTTTGTCGTGGGATCGTAGGCGTAGAAGTCGTTGTACCACGTAGCCATGGCAGCCCCTGTGCCGAAGTAGCCGATGCCATCAATGCTGAAAGCCACACCGGCGTAACGCGGCGGCGCCGGCAAGGAAGCTTTCTGTACCCACGTGTCGGTGGAAGGGTGATAGGCCCACAGGTCGTTGTAGTCCGTGGAGGTGGAATTGTTCCAACCGCACATCACGTAGCCGGTATCACCGATGGCGAAGGCACTGGCGTACTGGCGCGCACCGCCGGGCATCGTGGCTTTCTCCGTCCATGCATCGGTAGCGGGATCGTACTCCCACAAGCGGGCGGTGTTCTGGCTGGCATTGTAGCCGGTGCATACGTAGCCCTTGCCACCCACGCTGAACGAGGCCTGGGCATACCACTGGCTCGGATGGTCAGTGACCTGGGTCCATGTGCCTTGGGCGGTGCTGGCGATGGAAAGCAGGAGCGCGGGAGCGAAGAGAAGTGTACGGATCTGGATCATGTGCAGTGGTAAACGCGAGTACGAAGAACGTTCGATCGGAAGCGGATCGGTACCATTCAGCTCGCTTCCATACCGACCACGTTCCATGCCCTTTGGACGATCATTCATCCGTTCAGCATGTTCAAGACCGCTCCTCTCGCTGATGCCACTGAGTGACGCACGGGCCAAGCCTATCTTGCCCGCATGCTCACCCCACGCGAGAAGGCCGAACGCATCAAGGCCAAAGCCCATGAGCTGGGTTTTCTCGCCTGTGGTGTGGCGCGCGCCACTTTCCTGGAGGACGAAGCCCCGCGGCTGGAGCAATGGCTGCGCCAGGGGGAACACGGGGAAATGGGCTACATGGCCAACCATTTCGACCTGCGGCTTGATCCCCGGAAGCTTGTGCCGGGTGCGAAGAGCGTGATCAGCCTGGCGTACAACTACTTCACGCCGCTAAAGCAGGAGGACCCTGAAGCACCAAGGTTGAGCACCTATGCCTTCGGCCGCGATTACCACAAGGTGGTGCGCAAACGCTTGAAGCCCATCATGGCTTTCATCGCCGCGGAATTCGGGGAGGTGAGCATGCGGGCTTTTGTGGACAGTGCACCCGTAATGGAGAAGGCCTGGGCGCAACGTGCCGGCATCGGCTGGGTGGGCAAGCATACCAATGTGATCCGGCAGGGCCAGGGTAGCTTCTTCTTCCTCTGCGAGATCATCATCGATCTGGACCTGGAACCCGATGCGCCAGCCACCGACCATTGTGGCACGTGCAGGCGCTGCATCGATGCGTGCCCCACGGACGCCATCACGCCCTACGGAGTGGATGGCAGCAGGTGCATCAGCTACCTCACCATCGAACTGAAGGACGCCATACCCGAGGAGTTCGCAGGGAGGATGGAAGGCTGGGCCTTCGGTTGCGACATCTGCCAGCAGGTATGTCCATGGAACCGCTTCAGCACGCCGCATCGCGAGCCGGAGTTCATTCCGAAACCTGGGTTGTTGAAGCTATCCGCCGAGGAATGGAAAGGCATGACCGAGGTGGTCTTCGAACGCCTGTTCGAAGGCAGCGCGGTGAAACGGACCAAGTACGAAGGACTTCAGCGGAATGTGCGTTTCCTGAGGAAACACGGTGCTTGAAGGGGCATGCACGGACGTGCCGATGCATGCACCTTCAATTGGTTCATGCCCGCACCGTGGTCTGGAACACTTCCATGATCACATCCTTGTACATATGGCCGAAGGTGGCCAATGCCCAAGCCTTGAGCACGAGTTGGTCCTGCTGGCCGACCCAGTTGCGGGCCTTGATCAATTCCTTCTTGAAGAGGAGGCGGTCGAAGCTGACCTTTTGCAACACCTCCTTGCTGAACTCCATCATCTTTCTTCCCTTATCCATCATCTGAGTCAGGTGTTTGGCGAGGCTGAAGGTAAAGATCTTGGGAACGAATTGCGTGCGTTGGGCACTACTTTTTTCCACGATCCCCCATCCTGCACAAGCCCGAACGCGGCCTTGCCTTGATCGGTATGGAAGAGCGGGATCTGGCCGCAAAGTTGTGGTCAGGGCTGGAATTTGCGCTCCTCGGCCTGCAACACCTCGTAAGTGTCCGTGTTGTACACAAAAGCCACCAAGGCACAGTTCGCTGCGTTCCATCCCGGGTCCATCGCAACACCGGTGTAGATCAGGGAGAGGGTATCCCCCACCGCAGCGCTCCCGCTGAAGAAAGGAGCACCCCACGTACCGTTGATGTTGTCGCGCAGGACATGGCGGTGATCGTAGTCCGGGATATCGGGCGGACTTGCCTGGCTGTTCAATTGCCAGTCGATGACATGGTCCTCTGTGAGGTAGATGGTCAGGTTGTGGTCGCCGGAAACGGGTGCAAGTACGGCCACCTTCACCTCAGCGCTCACGGTCGAGGTACCGGGATCATGGGTCAATTGGCTGAACCAGATGTCCAGCGCGGCCGGTTGCCCGATGATATCGGAAACAGCACTGCTCCAGGCATCGTGACTGATGGTGATACTGCCATTGTACGGAGTGCGATTGAGCATGCCCGTAGGCAGGAACGTCACCCCGAAGCTGTTGACATAGGCAGCTGCCGCCGGGGTACGAAAATCCGTGGAGTAACTACCGTCGGGGTTGGACTGGGGAGCTGCGAAGGTGGCCGTGGCATGGATGCCCACAACGACGATATCCGCCGGGTACAAGGTCTTCAATTGAGCGGCCACCAGATGGGCCGCGGGGCAGCTGTTGCATTGGTGCCCTGTGAATTCCTCCAACAGGATCTTGCGCGTCACGGTGCTGTCGTTACCGCCTCCGCCTATGATCCCGGGAGGAATGGGTTCTTTCACGATGTCACAGCTTCCCAGAAGTGCCACACCCAGGAACAGTGGGAAATATGTGCGCAAGCGGTTCATCATCAGAAGGTGCTGGTGATCGAGATGGCCAGACCATTGGCTGCAGGTACCTGCCGACAGACTCCGCCAACGCAGAAGATACCCGCGCGTTGGCGTCCGTAGTTCACCTGGAAACGGTTGCCGCCCCGGATGTATCCGACCGATCCAATGGGATAGTGCAGGCGTTGTGGTTCCACTTCGAATTTTCCATCCTCAAGGAAGGTATCCTCGAAGGTAACATAGTTGAACTGGTCCATGACCGCCACGAACCAATGCGGGCTGAAGGTAAGCTCGGCCAGACCGGTCACCCAACTTCCTTCATCCTGACGTGAGGACAAATGCTGCACCTCGAAACGCAACGAATTGCGATCGTTGAAGTTGTGCAGGCCTTCGAGAATGACCATGTCGGCATAGACCGTCGGCTTTTCCGGTTTGCCCTGGATTATATCTATGTCATACACCACGTTCAGGTAGGTGAAGGCCAACTCCCAGGTGGGGCTCAACTTCTTACGCAGTTCGATGTTGAGGTCTTGGAAATAGGTCCGGTCCCCGGGTTGGAAAAAGTTGGTGCGGTAGCCCTGCCTGACGGTGGTGGCATCCTCCGCACCCAGACCCACGGTATCCAATGACCATGCGACGGAGTAGTTCAGCGCCAGCTTGGTGCCATACTTTCCCCCGAGCTTGGTGCCTTTACGGAAATTATAGAACAGCTCACCCTGGGTGGACACTTCGCCGTTCGGTTGGGTGGCATAGGGGTACAGCGTAGCGGGCAGGTTGTAGGTATGCTGTTTGGTCAGCGGGGGCAGGAAGTTGATGTTCAGGTCGAAAGGGGTGGGTGCGGCCCGATC
>JBGTIB010000002.1:0-30151 GCA_041745875.1 Flavobacteriales bacterium
CCTCATCCGCGGATGCTGATGGGGCGATCTCCAAAATATTATAGTAGTCTTTGAGCCTCACTTTGATTCTTGTGTACCCTTGGGTTTGTACCACAATACGGCTGACATACCCAAGATGCATCCCACAGCTAGAACACCCATCGAGGAGTTACCTTGACTTGCAGCTTCTTTACTAAGGCCGAACCCAATCAACAACGGGATTAACAGCGCAAGCTTCATCAGCCAAAGAATGGTTGTCTTTTTCTTCATGGTGAGAGTGTTGTAGCAAGTGTATGGAGTTTCATGGAAGGCGACAATTATGGATGAGTTGTGGGCATTGCGATCGGGTGTTTTGCCTCAGCCGCACCTTCAACAAGGAGTTCTGGAACTACGCCATCCTCATCAGCGGCATGCTGCGCCAAGGCATGCCCCTGCCGCAGGTGGTGGACGTGGTGGCCAACCTCAACCTCTACGACGACACGCTCAACACCTGGAAGAACGGCGTGGTGCGCACCCTCTCCCGCTACATCCCCGACGGCACGGAAGCCAAAGGCCGCAAGTGCCAGGAATGCGGCGATAAGGACGGGCTGTACTATGAGGAAGGGTGTTTGAAGTGCCGCAGTTGCGGCGGTACCAAATGCGGTTGATGGAATACACCATCGGTTCAGCTACGCACCTGTAGCGCGGACCCACTGGGTCGACCTGTGGTGCGTTACGATGATAGGAGAGGCATCTTCTAGGGACGAAGTGTGATCAGCCCTCAGTGCGCATACCGCACATCATACACGACCTTGATCGCATCGTGTGCCTTTACCGTGCCCAGCAGGGCGGTAGGCGGTTCGATGCCGAAGTCCGTCATCAGCAGAGGTTGTTCCCCGGAGAACTGGATGGAGCCATCCCTGTTCATGATGGCGTGCGTACGCGTGTTCACTTTGTGGTCCTTACCCGCTGCGGTGATGGTGCCGGATGCGCGGATCACGGCCTTGGCGCCTTCCATGGTAACGCTCTCCACACGCTGCAAACGATAGGTGATCCGCGGGTGCTGTTCCATCAATAGGTACTTATGGAGGTTGCGCGTGAAGCCCCTGTTGCCGGTATCGATGTGGCGCACAGGGATACGCAGTTCCAGTGAGCGGAAGTGTTCCGGCTTCAAGCTTGACAGATCGTTGCCGGTAAAGCCGCTGATGACAATGGTCGACTCCACCACAGGGACATCAGCGCTCCAATCCCGTAGGTTCGAACCACCCTCGATGGTGATGGAGGAAGTCGGATCCAGCGAGGACGGAGCGACTGGGCGCGTGCCCGGCATGCCCATGAACAGTATTGCCAGAGCGGGAAAAGCGAATATGCTGTGTATCATGTCCTTCAGTATTTTAATGTGATCGTCAGAAGCTCACCACGGCTTCCATCATGCCTCCTCGGAAACGTCCTTCGTGGAACACGCTTCCTTCAGCGAATCCGGAATACGCTTGTTCCACATACTCCAGTTTGAGCAGGACATTCTTCGTCAGGAACCAGCCACCTCCGACATTGATCCGGGTGATCTCGATGTCGTTGCCATCGGCATGCTCGCCGTTGACCAGATTGTACCGACCACCGAAGAACACGCGCTCCTTGGTGCCCACCCGGTAGATCAACTCAGCACCTAAGTGGTTCACGGTCCTTACATCGGGCTCCACCTCCGCCTTACCCATGGAGTTCTCGAACAAGCCGAAGAACTCCAAGCCCTTGTATTTCACGAAGGGGTTCACCATGAAGGCGGTGACCTGGTTGTTGAAACCGGGGTTGTACCGCGGCGTCCGGAATTCTGATGATTCGTTGGTGAGGATGTTATAATACCGCGAACCGGCACGATCGCCGGTGTAGAGGTATGCGGTCCGGGTCTGACCAGTATGGTACACCGACCCCGTGATCCTCACGCGCAGATCTTCGTTCAATTGGCGGTCGTAGCCGATCTTGCCCAGCACGGAAGGGTCTGTGCTCAACTGGCCGGGTGGCGGCTGCACCACGGACTGGTTCAAGCGGCCATTGGTGATGCTGCCCATGGCCAGGAAACCGTTGCTCTGGAAGATCACCTCGGCACCGACCTCAGTGTTGAACGCATCCATGATGTAGTTGCCCACGAAAGGATTGAGCATCGCCTGCCCGTTGTCCGTACGGCGGAAGTGGGCATCGCCGTAGTTGATCTCCATGTGGCCGACCTTGATCGTCAGCTTGTCCATCACATCGGACATGAAGCCTTCACGGATGAAGTCGAGCCGGTCAATTTGGATGTAGCCCCCTTTTACGTAGGGTTGCGGATGGTGCCGCGAGGATAGGTAGGTGCGCAGGTGCATGCGCAGTCCCCGATGCAGCTGCACATCGAGATCGAGGTTCGAGGTGGCCAGGTTGAAGTTGTTGGTGATGTCGAAGATCTCCGCACCGCTGTTGCTGTGCTCCAAGGCCTGGAACTGCAGTGTGTTCGATCCGCCCACACGTACCTGCACGCCATTGAAGGGAACAACCGAGTCCTTCGGTGTTTCGAAAACATTGAGCCCCCGTTGATCGGGTGACCTGAAGTATTGCAGGTCCCTTCCGAATTGGACCTGACCGAAAGCCTCAGCGATGGGGAGGGTGGAAAGCAGTGCCAAGAGTGGAAGCGTATGAGTTCTCTTCATGAACCTTCGTTTTAACTTTTACATATTCGATCCTTCCATGGCACAACGCACGAGGGCTCTATCATCCATGATCTCCCTTTGAGGGACATTCCGCCCCTGAACGAGCAACGTGATGCACATCTTCCCACTTCACTCCAAACACGGAGCAGGTCCGTATCGTGCGATCAGTGCTGATACGGGTAGTGGAGCAAAGGAACTGACACCAAGACAGTGCCGATCGTATTGTTGCGCTGTTCATGATCCACGGATCATCAATGGCGCATATGTGCCATGGTTTTCCGTGTGCAGGCGCGATGAATGCCGATATGGCGCAGAGACCTTCTGCTACTTACCACCCCCCAACGCATGCACCTCTTCCAACGGCACCAGTTCCACCTTCGGCGAGAGCTTGGCCCTGCGTGATCCGGGGTACACGATGTAGAGCTTGTGCAGCTTCAGGTCCTCCATGGCCACGTGCATGGAGCGGGTGATCGTGGGCGCGTCCATGCGCTTGAACTCCACACCGATACGGCGGCTGTTGTGGACGAAGAAGAGGTCCAATTCTGCCGCGCTGGTGGCGGAGTAGAAGTAGGCCTCGCGCGGCTTGAAGGCGGTGATCACCTCTTCGATCGCGAAGCCCTCCCACGATGCACCCAGCTTGGGGTTCCTCATGAGTTCCCCCATGGTGCCGATGCCCTGAAGCGAGTGGAACAGACCACTGTCGCGGATGTAGAGCTTGGGAGTTTTCACCAGGCGCTTGCCCACATTGATGTAGTAGGGTTGGAGCCTGCGCACCATGAAGGTCTGCTCCAATGCATCGACATAGTTGCGCGCCGAGGTCTGCGAGATGCCCATGGAGGCGGCCACTTCGGTGGCGTTCCAGGTCTGGCCGTGGTAGTGCGAGATCATGGTCCAGAAGCGCCCCATCACCCGTGGCGAAATGCCGAAGCCCAGGTTGGCGAGATCGCGTTCGAGGAAGGTGGTGATGAAGTTCTCGCGCCAGGCGATGCTCTCCTTCAACGACCGTGCGAGGAAGGAGCGGGGGAAGGCGCCCCGCAGCCACAGCTTCTCCATGGAGCCTGGTGGTGTCTCACGACCGTCGAAGCCACGGATCTCGATGTGTTCCACCCTGCCGGCAAGGGATTGGGCCGCCTGCCGCCCCAATTCGGGCGATGCACTGCCCAGGATCAGGAAGCGGGCCGGGGTGCCTTTGCGATCGGCCAGCACACGCAGCACGGGGAAGATCTTCGGTTGCAGTTGGGCCTCGTCGAGCACCACCAGGCCACGAAGCCGTTCCAACGCGGTCATGGGGCTTTCGAAGAGCGAGGCCACCAGGGGCCGCTCCAGGTCGAAGTAGTTCGCGGAGTCCTCCGGAAGGAACTGCCGGGCCAGGCTTGTTTTCCCGCATTGGCGGGGGCCCATCAGCATCACCACCGGGCTTCTGCGCAGTGCTGTACGGATGGTGGCTTCATACTTGTTCCGCTGGATCATGTGTGCAATATAGCAAGTAAGTTGCTGATCTGCACGATAATGTCGGTTCTGATCGACGTGGTCGGAGAGCTGCCGACGTCGGACGTATTCGTGCAGAACAGCAAGAAAGATGCGGAATTGCATGATCATTCCATCCGGTCACCGGGAAGTTGGGGTGTGAGCATGGAGTCGTGTGATGTGACCGCACCAGCCCAAGGGCCGCAGGTGCTCCGAATACGACGATGCGGGAAGGGCGGTACTACGAGGAAGGAAAGAGCAGGCCGTGCGGTGGGCCCACCTCACACATCCGAGAACTTCACGGATCACACCTCTTTGAATGGCTTTGCGCTGTGGCTGGGGTAACTTTGTTCCATGTTCCGCTTGTTGTCAACTGTCCTGGGTTCGTTCCTGGCCGTGCTGGCATTGGCACAGGGAGACGAGCACCCGTTCATCAAGTCCTTCGACCTCATGGTGCTGGACGGCCGCATCCATGTGGCCTGGACCATGCAGGGCGGAAGCACCTGCGATGGTAGCGAGGTGCTGCGCTCCACCAACGGATCGGATTTCACCGCCGTACACCGCATCGACGGCATTTGTGGCGACGCGCAGTTCGATGTTCCCTTCTCCTGGATGGACGCTGCACCGCCGGAGATCAGTACCGTGTACTACCGCATCAAACTGGGGAACGAGGGTTTGAGCTCGATCAAGTCGGTCGCCTTCACCCAACTTACGACCAGCGATCAGCGCTTCTTCCCGTCGCCCATGCGCGACGAGGCCACCCTGTTGCTGAACGTTCCTTCATCGGCCCAGGTCGATCTATTGATCTTCGACATGAGCGGAAGGATCGTATGGGAACGCCACGGGCTGGTCGGGCGTGAACATCGGATCGAATTGTTGGGGGTACGGGCCGGTTTGTTCGGCTATGTGGCTCGGGCGGATGGACGCACCTTTCAGGGGCGCTTCATGAAGGAGTGAACCGTGCGTGTAAAAGCTTCCGTTCCCAGTGGTTTACCGATCTCATTCGAACACTTCGGTCCGTACTCGTTTTGATCATCACAGCCAAATTGGGCGTGGTGCAGGCCGTTGATGGATCACTGGCATTCCGAGCCTTCACGAACGTTAACAGTACCGCATGTACCCTTGAGCCGCGTGCATCGTTACATTTGACATACTTAAAACCCCTCACGATCATGCGCATCCTGTTGACCCTCATCGCCGTTGTTGCCTTTATGGCGTCTTCAACGGCCCAAGAAACCAAGTCTGAAAGGAAGGCTCGCAAGGCGGCAAAGACAGAAGCCGTTAGTGTGACCCCTGATGCCGCCGTAAAGGCCGGTTGCTGCGCCAGTAAGGCCGGTGCTTCCGCGAGTGCCGCTGGTTGTGCGGGCAAGGCTGGTAAGGCAGAAGCCTCCGCCACGGATATCCCTACCGGTGAAGGTAGCACCACGAATACAGAAGGCATGACAGCAGAAGGTGATGCGAAGAAGGCCGATTGCTGCGCTCACTTGTCGGAAGCAGAGAAGAAGGCTTGCTGTGCCGGGAAGTCGACCGCGGGCAAGGCTGGATGCGCGGGCAAGGCCGAAGCGCACAACCACGATCACAGTGGTGGTGAAAAGGCGGTCCAGGATACCCCCGAGGCACAGCCCAACCACTGATCACGTATCGAATGCATTGAAAGGCCCGGAGCGATCCGGGCCTTTTTGTTGGGGCATAACGCGTTGCCCAACGTGTCGGTGGTCTCTTGTGGTGATCGATGTGCGCAAGAGGAGCGAGTATGTGGAGGGTGCGCTCAACGTGCCTTTGAACCAGATCAACATGCACTTGGCCCAATTCCCGAAGGACGAACCCTGCATTGCACACCGCGCCGGTGGCTACCGCAGCATGACCGCATCCTCCATTTTAGAGCAGCGGGGCTGGGACAATATCGTGGATGTGGAAGGGGGCTTCGGCGCCATCAAGGATACGGATGTGAAGTGCACCGATCAAGGGTGCTCCACTACCCTGCTCTGATCAAGTGGAACTTCAAGGACGAATGTGCGGTGCCCCTGGTCGGGCCAGCAGCACCGCTTCGTTTAGCGGTCCAAGGCTTCCTGAACCTTTGCCTTCATGGCGTCCTCATTCAACAACCCCGTCCTCAAGATGGCCGCTTTGACCTCGGGTTGCACCTCTGTCAATACCAAGCGCACATTCCGCTGACGCATCCGGGAGGCGATGTCACCCAAGCGGTGCAGCCCAGTGGCATCGATGAAGGGTACATTGCGCAGACGAAGGATCAGCGTATGGTGTTTGTCCCCGATCGTACGCAAGGCATCCACGAATGTCTGTGCCGCACCGAAGAAGAGCGGACCGTTGATCTCGTATACCATCACCCCGGCGGGGATCCGACCCAATTCCGATTCGATAAGTGTGTCGCCTTGGTCACCCGTATCGGATAGCGGCTTCAACACCATTGCATCACTCATGCGCTTCATGAATAGGAAAGCGGCCAGCACCATGCCCACCTCGATCGCAATGATCAGGTCGAAGAACACGGTGAGCAGGAAGGTGGCCAGTAGCACAGCCATGTCGTGACGGCTTGTCTTGAACACGGCGATGAATCCATGCAATTCGGCCATGTTCCACGCCACGACTACCAGGATGCCAGCGAGGCAGGCCATGGGGATCATGGCTGCCCACTTCCCCGCCAGGAGCATGATCACCAGCAGCACAATGGCGTGTACGATGCCCGCCACGGGTGTACGCCCCCCGTTCTTCACGTTGGTGGCCGTGCGTGCGATGGCGCCCGTGGCGGGAATGCCGCCGAAGAGCGCCGAAAGCATGTTCGCACCGCCCTGCGCCACCAACTCCATGTTGCTGCGGTGACGGCCACCGATGGAACCATCGGCCACCACGGCGCTCAGCAGCGATTCGATCCCTCCCAGCAAGGCAATGGCCAGTGCGGGGCGCAGCAGTTCCTTCACCGTGGCCATGTCCACCATGTGGAACTCCGGCTTGGGCAGTGTGTCGGGGATGGTGCCGAAACGCGATCCGATGGTGTCCACGGGAAGCTCCAGTAGCTCTACGACCGCCGTAGCTAGAACGATGGCGATCAACGAGCCGGGGATCACTTTCGTGATGCGTCTCGATAGCACCGTGACCAGGATCGTACCTACGCCGATCGCAGCGCTCGTGGGATCGACATGCCCGCTCCGGAAGTAGGCAGGCCACTTCTCCAGGAAGTCAGTGGGCACCTTTTCGATGCCCAGGCCGAGCAGGTCGTTGATCTGTGTGGAGAAGATGATCACCGCGATCCCCGTGGTGAAGCCCACGATGAGCGTGTGCGGGAAATAGCGGAGTAACGCACCGAAGCGGAGCAGGCCCATGAGGATCAGCAGCAGCCCGGCGAGGAAGGTGGCCACGGTGAGCCCGGCGATGCCGTGCTGTTGGACGATGCCATACACGATGATGATGAACGCACCGGTCGGTCCACCGATCTGCACCCGGCTGCCCCCGAACGCACTGATGAAGAAGCCCGCGACCACAGCAGTGATCAGGCCTTTCTCCGGAGGCACTCCGGACGCGATGGCGAATGCGATGGCCAGTGGAAGTGCCACAATGCCCACGATCACACCGGCGGTCACATCCCTGCCGAACTGTTGCCGGGTATAACCGGAACGGAGCGTAGTGAAGAGCTTGGGAACGAATTCGTGGCCCACGGTGGGCAAAGCTATCGGAGCGCCCGTGGGCGATCGGTGACCATCGTCATCGGCTTTCAACCGATGCCTGTTCCTCGGTCCATCCCGGTGGCAGGCCGTGGCTTGGCGTCCGATGGAAACCTGACCTTTGTGCACCATGTCAATCCCCCGCATCGTCCGCGTCACCAAGCGCTTCACCTTGGAGATGGCCCACGCACTCCGGTGCCACGACGGTCTTTGTGCCAACATCCACGGCCACAGCTACGTGCTGGACATCACGTTGGAGGGCACACCCGCAGATGCGCCCGGCAACCCCAAGGACGGCATGGTCATCGACTTCGCCGACCTGAAGCGCATGGTGAAGCCCATCGTGGACCGCTACGACCATTCGCTCTTCCTGCACGAGCGTGAGCGCGGCACAGTGAACGCCGATGAGCCGCTCTTCGGCCGGGTCATCTTCACGCCGTACCAGCCCACCTGCGAGAACATCCTGCTGGCTATCGTGGATGAGCTTCTTCCGCAGATCCCTCCGGAGGTGCAACTGTGTGCTGCACGTTTGCAGGAAACGGCGACGAGTTGGGCGGAGTGGCGCGCCTAAGGTCACACAGGCATCTTGCCTGTGGCATTACATAGACAAGATGCCCTTGAGACCATGGCCCGATCACCCAGGATCGAAAATATTCTGTTAAGGTCTTGTGCCAAGATGCCGCCCTGTACTACGTTCGCAGCCGCTTAGGCATGATCTGATCATGGAACGCCTCCGGATGAAGAATTTATTCCTTGCATGTACCATCATGCTGGGGCTTCAATTCTTCTGCCCACTGGTGTTGAAGGCGGGAGATCATTCGCAGATGGCTGAGATGATCAGCCTCGGTGCCAAGGATGCTGAGACCGAGGTCGATGCTTCTTCCGTACTTGAACCCTCTTCCGTAACCCTCTCGCAGGTGCAGCACATGCACCTGGATGCGCCGAGGGCAGAAGAACTCGTCGAGGAAGATCGGGTGAGCGATGCGCTGCTCCCCACCGCTGGACGGTTCCCGTCGGCACCCTGAGCATTTGGATCGCCCGGTCATGATGCCGGGTGTGGTGGCTTTAGTGCCGCCGTTGATGTGCAACTGCGCCCCCATGCGCTGACGCATCGCCCTCATGGGTACACGCCTTACGAGGCGTGCCTGCCGAACATCCGTTGTTCCTCATTCCGATCATCTACTTGTTCATGTTCCATCTCGAAGGATCCAAGGATCACCGTGCATTCAACCTGCGCGGTCCTGTTCCTCACTCAGCGACATTGGTCGCAACTGTCTCCGCGTTCGTTCTGCTCGTCGCTTGCGGCGGGCACCACGACGAAGAGCATGAAGGCCACGCGCAAGGCCGCTATCCGGCCACCAGTCCGCTATTGACCGACACCGTGGTCACGCACGACTATGTGTGCCAGATCCATTCCGAGCAACACATAGAATTGCGTGCCTTGGAGAAAGGCTACTTGCTGGAGATCCTGGTGGATGAGGGACAGTACGTGAAAGAGGGGCAGTTGATGTTCCGCATCCAGCCGGTGTTGTACCAGGCTGAGGTTGACAAGGCGAAAGCCGAAGCGGAGTTCGCGGAGATCGAATACAACAACACGAAGTCCCTCGCGGATAGCAATGTGGTCTCGCCCAACGAACTTGCATTGGCGAAAGCGCGCTGGACCAAGGCGAAAGCCGAGCAGAGCATTGCGCAGGCACACCTTGATTTCACGGAAGTACGCGCGCCGTTCGATGGGATCATGGGCCGCTTGCATGTGCGTAAGGGCAGCATGGTGGACGAAGGCGAGCTACTCACCGAACTGTCGGACAACCGTGCGATGTGGGTCTACTTCAACGTGCCGGAGTCCGAGTACATCGCCTACCAGCGCAACGCACTGGCCGGCAACGGGACCAGGGTGCATTTGAAGATGGCGAACGGTGAGCTCTTCGACCAGGTCGGGGAGATCACCGCGATCGAGTCGGATTTCGACAACAAGACCGGGAACATCGCGTTCCGCGCCACCTTCCCGAACCCCCAACGCTTGTTGCGCCATGGCCAGACCGGCAACATCCTGATGACCTCACACCTGAAGGACGTACTGGTCATTCCGCAGAAGGCCACCTTCGAAGTGCTTGACCATCGCTATGTCTTCGTGATCGGAAAGGACAGCGTGATCCACAGCACACGCATTCACATCGGCCCTGAGCTGCAACACCTCTTCGTGGTGAATGAGGGCCTGGGGAAGGAAGACCGATTCCTGCTGGAAGGTCTGCGCAAGGTGAAGAACGAGGAGAAGGTGGACTACGCGTTCGTTGCTCCCGATTCCGTGGTGATGCACCTGGACCTGTACGCCGAGTGATCGCGCATCAACACAGCTGATCCATGTTCAGGAATTTCATCCAACGGCCGGTACTGGCCATCGTGATCTCGGTGCTGATCCTCTTTGTTGGCGGCATAGCCATGAAGCAGCTCCCCACCGCGCAGTTCCCGGAGATAGCGCCCACCACGGTGAACATCTTCATCGCCTACCCGGGTGCCAGCGCCGATGTGCTCACGAAGTCGACCATCATCCAATTGGAAACGGCGATCAACGGTGTGCAGGACATGCGCTACATCGCTTCCGATGCCACCAGTGCGGGTGAAGGGACGATCCGTGTGATCTTCGAACCGGGCGTCGATCCCAACGAGGCCGTGGTACGCGTGAAGACCCGCGTGGATCAGGTGATGCCGAACCTGCCCCTGTTGGTCCAGCGCGAGGGGGTGATCATCACTCCGGTGCAGCCCAGCATGCTCATGTATGTGAACCTCTATGGCGATGGAGAGGATGCGGATGAGCTCTTCCTGTACAACTACGCGTTCACGCAGTTGATCCCCGAGATCCAACGCATACCGGGTGTGGCGCAGGCGCAGATCCACGGCAGCCGCAAGTATGCCATGCGCATTTGGATGAAGCCCGATCGCATGAGGGCCTATAACATCAGCGCCGAAGAAGTGATGGTGGCCATGGAGGAACAGAGCTTGATCGCACGGCCCGGGCGCCTCGGTCAGAGCTCCGGCATCGAATCACAATCGCTCGAGTACGTGCTGATCTACCAGGGCCAGTACAACGAGCCGGTGCAGTACAAGAACATTATCATCCGTGCGAACGAGGAAGGGGAGATGATCAAGTTGAAGGACATCGCTGAAGTTGAATTGGGCAGCGAGTTCTTCGACATCTATTCGAACCTCGATGGAAAACCATCGGCATCCATCGTACTGAAGCAGACCCTGGGCAGCAACGCCAGCGAGGTGATCGCGCAGGTGAAGGAGAAACTGAAGGAACAGGCCGGGTTCATGCCGCCGGGCATGCAGTACAAGATCAGTTACGACGTGTCCACCTTCCTCAATGCCTCCATCGACCAGGTGCTGCACACCTTGCGCGATGCCTTCATCCTCGTGGCGCTCGTAGTGTTCCTCTTCCTGGGCGACTGGCGCTCCACCTTGATCCCGATCCTCGCCGTCCCGGTCTCGTTGATCGGTTCCTTCTTCGTGATGCAACTGTTCGGCTTGTCGATCAACCTGATCACGCTGTTCGCGCTGGTGCTCGCCATCGGTATCGTGGTGGACAATGCGATCGTGGTGGTGGAAGCGGTCCATGCCAAGATGGAGGCCGATCGCCAGCTAACAACCTATGCTGCGGTGAAGGAGGTGATGGGCGAGATCGGTGGTGCCATCATCGCGATCACGCTGGTGATGGTCTCGGTGTTCATCCCCATCTCGTTCATGACCGGTCCGGTGGGCGTGTTCTACCGCCAATTCTCCATCACAATGGCGGGCTCCATCATCATCTCGGCGGTGGTGGCGCTCACACTCACGCCCGTGCTCTGCGCCATGTTGATGAAGCCGCACAACGGCGCGCGGAAGCGTTCGATCATGGACCGCTTCATCGATGGATTCAACCGTGGTTTCGCCCGCCTTACGGGAGGTTATGTGTCCATCCTCAACAAGGTCGTTGCACGCCGCTTGGTCACCTTCGGCGCGCTGGGCGTTTTCTGTGTGGCCATCTACCTCACCGATCGCGTGTTGCCTGCGGGCTTCATCCCCAGTGAGGACCAGGGCACCATCTACGCCATCATACAGACCCCGCCGGGCTCCACGCTGGAAACCACCAACAAGGTGGCACAGGACCTGATGAAGATCTGCGAGGAGATCCCCGACGTGGAGTCGGTTTCGTCACTTGCCGGTTACGAGATCATGACCGAGGGTCGCGGATCCAATGCGGGCACATGCCTCATCGACCTGAAGCCCTGGCACGAACGCGACAAGGACGTGCATGAGGTGATGGAGGAGCTGGAGCACAAGACCAGGGACCTTGGTGCCGTGATCGAGTACTTCGAGCCGCCCGCCGTTCCGGGTTTCGGCTCGTCGGCGGGTTTCTCGCTACGCATGCTCGATAAGACGAACGGCACGGACTACCATGAGTTCGAACGGATCAACAACGATTTCATGGCCGCGCTGGGCAAACGCAAGGAGCTCACGGGACTGTTCACCTTCTATGCGGCCAACTTCCCGCAGTACGAGATGATCATCGACAACGGCATGGCCATGCAGAAGGGTGTATCCATCGGTAAGGCCGTGGAAAACCTGAACATCCTGATCGGCAGCACCTACGAACAGGGCTTCATCCGCTTCGGTCGCTTCTTCAAAGTGTACGCGCAGGCCGCACCGGAGTATAGGCGGTACCCGACCGATCTCACGGACCTCTTCGTGAAGAACGAGGAAGGGGAGATGGTGCCGTACTCATCGTTCATGCACTTCGAGAAGCGCCTCGGGCCGAACGAGATCACGCGTTACAACCTGTACAATTCGGCCACCATCCGTGGGCTCTCCGTGGAAGGGTACACCAGCGGCGACGCGATCAAGGCGATCCAGGAGGTGGCCCGCGAGAACCTGCCGCGCGGCTACGACATCGCGTGGGAGGGACTCTCGTACGATGAGGCCAGGCGCGGCAACGAGGCCATCTACATCTTCCTGGTCGTGCTCATTTTCGTCTATCTGGTGCTCGCCGCCCAGTACGAGAGCTTCGTGCTGCCACTGGTGGTCATCCTATCCCTACCGGTCGGGGTGCTCGGCTCCTTTGTGATGCTGAAGGCGATGGGTCTGGCGAACGATGTCTACGCGCAGATCGGCATGATCATGCTCATCGGCCTGCTGGGCAAGAACGCGGTACTCATCGTTGAGTTCGCGGTACAAAAACAGCGCGCGGGTGCGACCGTTCTGGAGGCCGCCATAGAAGGGGCGAAGGCCCGTTTCCGCCCGATCCTCATGACCTCATTCGCGTTCATCGCCGGCTTGATCCCGTTGGTGCTCGCATCGGGTGCGGGTGCGATCGGTAACCGCACCATCGGTTCATCGTCCCTGGGCGGCATGTTCATCGGTACGGTGATCGGCGTGTTGGTCATCCCCGGCCTCTACTACGTGTTCGCCAGCCTCATCAAGGGCCGCAAGCTCATCAACGACGAACGTGATGAGCCGATCTCCGAGGAATTCGTCAGGCATGCGGAGGAGGAGCGCAGCACGCGCGAGACGATCCGCGGTTTGAACCTCCGCTTGAAGGAGCTGATGAAACGCAAGAAGGACCAATGAACCGAACGACCGACCCTTGGGCCCTTGGCGGCCTGCTGATCCTATTCAGCCTGTCATCCTGTGTTCCCGCACTGAAGACCCTGGAGGTCCGAAGGAACACGCCGACAAGCTACCCGGCAGCTTCTGCAGATACAACGGATGTCGCTTCGATCGCGTGGCGCACCTTTTACACCGACGCCGCTTTACGCACACTGATCGACTCCGCACTGGCGAACAGCCAGGAATTGAACATCATGCTCCAGGAGATCACCATCGCCCAAAGCGAGGTGCGCGCACGGAAAGGGGAGTACCTGCCCTTCGTGGACTTCGGCGCTGCAGCTGGGATCGAGAAGGTGGGGGAGTTCACACGGAACGGTGCGGTGGAGCATAACCTGGAGATCGATCATGGCACCAAATTCCCGGAACCCTTGCCCGACTTCCTGGCCGGTGTCCGCGCATCCTGGGAGCTGGACATCTGGAAGAAGCTGCGCAACGCGAAGAAGGCCGCCATGATGCGCTATCTCGCTTCGGTGGAAGGTAGGAACTTCATGGTGACCAACCTCGTGGCGGAGATCGCCACCAGCTACTACGAACTGATGGCGCTGGACAACCAATTGGAGATCCTGCGCAGCAACATCGCCATTCAGCAGAACGCGTTGGAGATCGTGAGACTGGAGAAGCAAGCAGCGAAGGTCACGGAGTTGGCCGTTCGGCGCTTCGAGGCCGAAGTGCTCAAGAACCGCAGCAACCAATTCGACATACAACAGCGCATCACCGAAACGGAGAATCGCATCAACTTCCTCGTGGGGCGGTATCCGCAGACTGTGGTCCGCAACTCCCAAGGCTTCTCGATCCTGAAGCCGGACAGCATCTACGCGGGTCTTCCAGCGCAATTGCTCGCTTATCGACCGGACATCCGTCAGGCGGAATTGGAACTTTCAGCGGCCAGGCTTGATGTGAAGGCGGCCAAGGCGAACTTCTATCCGTCCGTTCGGCTGACAGCGGGTGTCGGCCTCAACGCCTTCGATGCATCACTGCTAACGCAGACACCTGCCTCACTGCTCTATGGCGTTGCTGGTGACCTGGGGGCACCGCTCATCAACCGCAACGCCATCAAAGCGGCGTACGCCAATGCAAATGCGCGCCAGCTGCAAGCCGTTTACGATTACGAGCGCACCGTGCTGAACGCATACGTGGAAGTGGTGATCCAGCTTGCGAACATCAACAATCTGCGCAACAGCTACGACCTGCGCACACAACAGGTGGAAGCGCTCTCCACGTCCATCACCATCTCGTCCAACCTCTTTCGTTCGGCCCGCGCAGATTACATGGAGGTGCTGCTCACACAACGGGACGCGCTCGAGGCCCGTTTCGAGTTGGTGGAGACGCAGAAGCAACAACTCAATGCGGTGGTGGATATGTACAAGGCATTGGGCGGTGGTTGGAGGTAGTTGCCAACGGACGTGGGTCGGCCATGGTATTCAGCCTCCATCCCGATCTTCGCGCCCATGGACCCGCACCTGATCGCCCTGGTCATCTTCTTCGTCATTTCGGGGCTCTACAGCAGCGTAGGCCACGCAGGTGCCAGTGGTTACCTCGCCGTAATGGCGTTGCTCTCCTTCGCACCGGATACCATCAAACCCACTTCGCTGGTGTTGAATGTGGCCGTGGCCAGCATCGCCAGTTGGCGATACTTGCGGGCGGGTTGTTTCAGTTGGAAGGTGTTTTGGCCCGTGGCCCTGGTGGCATTGCCGATGGCCTTCCTCGGTGGGCGGCTGCAACTTCCGCCACGTGCATTCGCCATGGTGGCCGGTGTATTCCTGATCGCGTCCGCTTTGCTCATGGCATGGCGTGCGGTGAAAAGACCTGAGGATCACGTTCCTCGCCCCATGCCTTTGGGCGCTGCCGTCGGAGTGGGCTTGCCCATCGGCTTCCTCTCGGGCATCATCGGCGTGGGCGGCGGCATTTTCCTTTCACCCATCCTCGTCGCCGGGCGTTGGGCGGCGCTACGACATGTGTCCGGCATCGCGGCACTTTTCATCTTCATCAATTCGCTTTCCGGTCTGGCAGGTAGGATGAGCAAGGGACTAGAACTGCATCCTTTCATTCCGTGGTGGATCGCGGCTGTAGTAGTCGGCGGTCTACTGGGTTCGTGGCTCGGCGTGTCCCGCTTTGGAGCTCGGGCCATTCTGGTCGCGCTCTTTTTGGTGTTGATGACGGCAGGAATGAAGTTGTTGGTGACCGCCTGATGGACCGGTAGGTATGCGCGCATTAACCTTAACGAAGGCATAGATCCGGCTTGGTCCCTGTCGCTTGGCCACCCGGTAGTTTTGCGCCATGCAAGTGACAAAGGATATCCTCCGCAACGAAGCCGTCACCACAGTGGAGTTGGATGACGTGCTCAGCCCCGAGAGTTACGTGTTCGTTGCGCTGATGAGTGTGGAGGAAGGACCGAACAAGGCGAGCTTTCTGCCAATACCTGTTTGTGGAAGGTCAATGAAAATGCCTGAGCAGCCTGTCGTGGTCCTCTGATGGGAAGCATGATGCATCCGGCATTAGGCCCTCGTCCGCCGTATTTTCTGATCTTCTGATCATCTGATCCCTCGTACTTTCGCGCCCGCTTTCAGTAGGCTCCCCCCGAATTACGGGGGTCGAGGACGGCCCGGGCCGCCCACCTCGTGATCGTTCAGCGGTCCGTTCACCGAAGCATTTCACGCACAACTCATCGACGCTTTAGTATATGCGCCAGTACATCCGTTTGTTCGACTTCAGTCAGAAAGTGGACTACCGGACCGAGGTCCTCGCCGGCCTCACCGTGTCACTTGCCCTGATCCCCGAGGCCGTGGCCTTCGCACTGATCGCGGGCCTTTCGCCGCTAACAGGTCTATATGCCGCCTTCGTAGTGGGATTGATCACAAGCATTTTTGGTGGTCGGCCGGGCATGATCAGTGGGGCCACCGGAGCCATCGCTGTGGTGATCGTGGCACTTGCTGCGCGACATGGTGTGGAGTACGTATTCGCAACCGTCGTGCTCGCCGGCCTCATCCAGGTCTCAGCAGGGTTGCTACGTCTTGGTAAGTTCATCCGCCTGGTGCCGCATCCGGTGATGTTCGGCTTCGTCAACGGACTGGCCATCGTGATCTTCATGGCGCAACTGGACCAGTTCAAAGGTGATGACGGCAGCTGGCTCACTGGCACGCCACTCCTCATCATGCTGGGCTTTGTACTGCTCACCATGTTCATCATCTGGGGCATGCCCAAGCTCAGCAAAGTGGTACCCGGTTCACTGGTCGCCATCCTGGTGGTGTCGGGTATCATCATCGGCCTGAACATCGATACACGTTCAGTGGGTGACATCGCAAGTATTGCCGGTGGATTCCCGCCTTTTCACATTCCAGCGGTACCCTTCACACTGGAGACCTTCACCATCATCCTGCCTTACGCGGCGATCGTGGCAGGCGTGGGCCTGATCGAAAGCCTGCTCACACTGAACCTGCTGGACGATATCACCAACACGCGCGGTCGCAGCAACAAGGAAGCCGTGGCGCAGGGTGCGGCCAACATCCTTAGCGGCGTGTTCAGTGGCATGGGCGGTTGCGCTATGATCGGGCAGAGCCTGATCAACGTGAGCAGTGGCGCCCGCGCCCGACTCAGTGGCATCGTGGCCGCAGTGATGCTGCTGGTCTTCGTGATGTTCGCCGCGCCACTGATCGAACGCCTGCCCATGGCAGCCTTGGTGGGCGTGATGTTCATGGTGGCGATCGGCACATTCGAATGGGCCAGCCTGAAGACCTTCGGCCGCATGCCCCGCCACGATGTATTCGTGATGGTCGTAGTGGCTGGTGTCACAGTGATCTTCCACAACCTGGCCGTGGCGGTGCTGATCGGCGTGGTCATCGCCGCGCTCGTCTTCGCCTGGGAGAACGCCAAGAGGATCCGCGCCCGCAAGTACACTGACGAGCAGGGCGTGAAGCACTACGAGATCTTCGGCCCGCTCTTCTTTGGAAGCGTGCAGGCCTTTACGGAGAAGTTCGACATCACAGGGGACCCCGATGAGGTGATCATCGATTTCAAGGAAAGCCGCGTGGTGGACATGAGCGGGATCGAAGCGTTGAACCGCATCACAGAACGATACCGCGAGGCGGGTAAGAAGATCCACCTGCGCCACCTCAGTGCCGATTGTCGTCAGCTACTGAAGGACGCCGAGGAGGTCATTGATGTGAACATCATGGAGGATCCGAACTACAAGGTGATGTTGGATCGGATCTAGTTCAGATCAGAAGATCAGACAATGAGATGATCAGATGATCGGCTGAGCCAGAATGCTTCAAACGCCATCAACCGCGTTGCATTGGGGATATACACACCCGATCGAACCACGACGTTGAATGGCGGACATCGACCTGCCCTTGACGCGGACTCAAGTTTCTGATCGTCTGTTCATCCGATCAAGATGCACAGCATACACAGAACACGCTCTGCGGCATCAGGGTCAGTCGCTTCACAGGTATCGCTTCCCCGCACTTCTTGCATAGTCCGAAGCCCGGCTCCTCCACCAGTTGTGTCATGCGCTCCAACTGTTGAAGTTTCTCCTCCGCCTTGCGCAGCGCCGCCTCGCTGATCGCCCTGTTGTTGATGGCATCCATGCGTGAAACACGACCGATGGCATCGTCAGGCGCCACGGGTGCTGTCATCTGTTTCAGATCGGAGATGGCACTTCGGGTCTTCTCCAGTTCCTCGTGGAGTGCGATCTTGAAGGCTGACTTGTCCATGGGATGAAAATAACGCGAAGGGATCAAGGAGCGGTCCAATGGGTCTTGTGCAGCTGCTCATGAAGCGGGCGTTCCCACCTCGAACCGGGTCGCTCCATTCCCCCGGTTCCGAAGGGTTAACTTGGCGCTTGCTAACATCGGATGTTGGCATGGTGACCGCGCCAGGCCTTTCCATCCCCATCATTTCAGAACGATCGAAGCACCATGGAATTGAAAGAAACCCTACGCGCTCTGCAGGCCATTGAAAGCGAACCCTGCGTCAGCATCCTGCTCACCACACACCGCACCCATCCGGACAACGCTCAGGATCCCATCAACCTGAAGAACCTGGTGGCCCAGGCCGAAGAGCGATTGCTGAAGGACTATGACAAGCGGCATGTAACATCGGTGCTGGAACATATCAATAAGGCGGTGGCCGACATGGACCACATGAGCAACCTGGAAGGTCTTGCGCTCTTCGCCAACAACGATATGGCCCA
The DNA here is from genome assembly GCA_041745875.1 of Flavobacteriales bacterium. Taxonomy (GTDB): domain Bacteria; phylum Bacteroidota; class Bacteroidia; order Flavobacteriales_F; family PHOS-HE28; genus PHOS-HE28. The sequence continues at coordinate 18,618 of JBGTIB010000002.1, forward strand.
GGTGGTGAAGCTCAACATCCCGGTCACGGACCGCGTGATCGTGGACCACAATTTCGCCACACGCGATCTGTTGCGCGACCTCCAGGGTGGGGCGCACTACTACATCCTCACGGTAAGCGGGCATAAGAGCCGCCTCATCGAAGCCTTTCGGGACCAGGTGGTGGTGGAATACGGCGCCCAGCATGTGTTCCCGATCGAGAACCGCCAGTACAGTACGCATGCGGCCGAGCGCACCCAAAGCGGGGTGGAGGAGAACCTGATGAAGGAGTTCTGCAACCGTGTGGACAAGGCGATGAAAGAGGTGCGCGAGGTGCAGGCGCTACCCATCATCGTGGCGGGCGATGAACGCAGCATCGAGTTCATGCTGGCCGTGGTGGACGATCCATCGGCCTACATCGGCAGCATCATCGGCAGTCCGGACGAGTTGAAGGGGCACGAGCTGGCCGCGAAGGCCTCAGTGGAAGTGGAACGGTTGATGGCGGAGCGTCGGGCCAATGCCTTGGAGCTCATCAGCAGCGCACAGAGTGCCGGTAAACTTTCCGAAGATATCGGTGATATCCATCGCGCCGTGCAAGAGGGCCGGGGCGGAACGCTCTACATCGAGGAAGGCTATTTCCAACCCGCCCGTATCGATGGTGATACGATCACGCTCAAGGATGACCCCACGGAAGCAGGCGTCATCGATGATGTGATCGACGAACTGGCGGAGAACACCCTGAAGTTCGGTGGTCATGTGGTCTTCCTGCCCCCTGGATCGCTGAAGGACTACCGCAAGGTGTGCCTGGTGTTGCGCTACTGAAGCGAGTCGATCTTCGATCTTTCGGTCACTGCGACTGGAGCATAGGCTGATCCCAGTCCATCCTCCTATGCATCTGCGTGCTCAGGGTGACCCCTGTTCGCAGCGCCCGGCGTTCACACCACCGATCCCGGCACACCAAGATCCACCGGCACACCACTGCTTTGCAACGCTTTCCGCGCCGCTTTCTCCGAGAAGTCCTCTTCCAGCCTTCCCAGGGAATCGAGGTGGATCCGCAGCCGCATCAACTGCAACAGCACCAGCGCGACCACGAACATTGTGGCGAGGAAGAAGAACATGCCCGTCCAGCTCAGCTGTGAACGCAAGGGACCGAGCAGCATGGCACCCAGCGCGAAGCCCAGGTTGTTGCACACCATGTACAGGGTGAATTGCGTAGCGGCCACGCGCGTCCAGCAGAGGTTCATGGCGGTGGCAAGAATAGCCACGATCAGGAAAGTGTCCAGGAACTGGACGCCGTAGATGAACGCGTTGACGAAACCAGGCGAGGACCAATAGGCCGGTACGGTCGCCAGCGTGATCCAACCCAGTATGAGCACAACGATGTAGATGCTGATGACACGGATCTTGCCGACCCGGTCCGCGAGCCATCCGGCCAGGAAGATCGCGACTACAGCACTGATCACGTTGGCACTTGCGACCAGATCGGCATAGGCGCTGTTGTCCCAACCCAGTTGTTGTATGGTGAAGACCGGCACCATTGCATCCTTCACGCCATTGGCGGTGCCGATGAGGAGGATGCACAACGCACCGACCAGGCTGTTGCGCAGGAGGAACGCGCTCTTCAGCGTGAGCAGGATCTCGGCCCAGGTCTCAGCCTTTAGATCCAGTGTTTCCGGTGATGCTTCACCATGCGACCAGGGGAACAAGCGTTCGCCCTGCCGTTCGCGCAGCATGGACGGCAGGATCAGCACCAGTAACATGGTCGCCGTAAGTCCAACGACGGCCGAAGTGAAGCCGAACGTGTTGATGGCCCATGTCCCCACGGTCAACGTGGCGCCCATTCCGATGACCTTCGCCCCCCACATCACACCGTTCGCGCGCGCTTGCTGGTCCACCGGCGTGATGTCCACGGCCATGCCATCGGTGGCCACGTCCTGCACCGCTCCGAAGCAGTTCAACACGAACGACACCGCCATGAACAAGGCCATGTTGTTCAGCGGGTCGGGCACGACGGCCAGCACGAGCATCATCACCAACAAGCCGGACTGCGCGCCGAGCAACCACGGCCGACGTCGGCCCATGGGCAGGAAACTGTAGCGGTCCATCAGGGGGCCAACGACCAGCTTGAAGGTCCAGGGCAGGGTGCAGATCCCGATGTAGCTGCCCACGATCGCGGCGTCCACACCGTTCATGGCCATCCACGCAGGGATCGCGAAGAGCCACAAGCCTTGCGGTATGCCCTGCGCGAAGTAGAGCGCGCCGAAAGTGCCATAGCGCAGGGGTGCGCTGGAGCTGAGGGCGAGGGCAGGGCGTGTGGTCATGAACAACGCTGGTCGACAAAGCTGCTGGTTGGCAAGCTACCTGCACCTCGTGGTTCTACCAGTTCCATATGCAATGTGATCTTCCTACCAGAAGACAAGTCGGACGATAGCGAGCCATAACCCACACAAGATCAGAAAATGGAACTACCGAAGCTCCGAACACTCCCCGCAGGAATGAACCGACCGGTTTGAGGACACGATCACGTTCGGACCATTGAACCTGGCCTCTCGCAGGAGGCCCAACGATGTTCCCCAATGCCAACGGCCCAATGAAGACCGGAGGGCGACCTTATCGATCGTCATCCTTCTCCTCCTTCTCCCCCCACTTCTTCTCTGCGGAGCGGATGGTCGTGCCCATTGGCCCCGCACCCCCATAAGGCAAGGCATTGAACCAGGCCATCACCGCTTCGTGCTGTGCAGGTGTGAGTTGTGCATGGTCGTGCATCCAGGTGTAGTTCATCGGCGGCATTTCGCCTTCGGCCATCTCTTCGCCGCTTTCGGCCGCATGCTCGCTGTCGCGGTACAGGTCCCAACGCGAGAAGTTCAGCGCCTCGCGCCCCTCGTTGATGTGGTCCTGCAGCCACCAGTTGGTAGGCGTGATGTTCGCATACCACGGATATTCCGTCTCGTAACTGTGGCAGTCGTAACAGGCTCCTTTCACCCAAGCCTGTATATCCGGCGAGGCGGTGGTCATGGCGAAGAGGTCGGTGGCAGGATCGCTCGCTGGCACACTGCGGTCCGGCCGTATGAACTGGGCAACGATGAATGCTGCTAACAGAATGAGGAGGCTGCGCTTGATCATGGCTTGTTGCTTTGGCAGAAAGGTAGCTGACAAGCGCAGGGGGAAAACTGAGGAGCATCATACAGTTCGAGCCACACGCGGTCCTACCTTGACGCTCGCATCATGCCGGAGCCCGCCAACCCATTCCCCTTTTCGGGCCTTTCTGATGCGGAAGTGGCAGCGGCGCGCATGGCCCATGGCGCCAATACGCTGGAGGCGCGCGAAGCCAGCGGTTTCTGGAAGGCCCTGCGCACAGCGCTCACCGAGCCGATGTTCCTCCTGCTGGTCGCGGCGGCCACGATCTACTTCATCCTCGGGGAACTCAGCGAGGGCTTCTTCATGCTCGGTGCCATCATATTGGTGAGCACCATCTCGCTGTACCAGGACCAACGCAGCCGCAAGGCCTTGGAAGCGCTGGCGAAGTTCACGCAGGCCAAGGCACGGGCCATCCGCAACAACGTCGTGGTGGAACTGCCCAGTGCGGATCTGGTGGTGGGCGACCATGTGGTGGTGAACGAAGGCGAACTGTTGTCGGCCGATGGGCAGGTGGTACATATGAACGACTTCGCGGTGAACGAGTCGATCCTGACCGGCGAAGCCTTCAGCGTGCAGAAGTCGGTGAGCGATGACAAGGAAGGCAACGTGTACCGCGGTACCCAGGCCGTTGGCGGACTGGCGGTGGTGCGCGTTACGGCCGTCGGTAGCAACACGGAGATCGGTCGCATCGGCACCTCGCTCGCCGCCATCGGTAGCAGCCGATCGCCGCTGGAGCAGCAGATCACGCGTTTTGTGCGGAACATGGCCATCATCGGCTTCGGCTTTTTCGCGCTGGTGTGGTGGCTGAATTTCCGGGCCTCGGGCGATGTGCTCGACAGCCTGTTGAAAGGGCTCACGTTGGCGATGAGCATCCTGCCCGAGGAGATCCCCGTGGCCTTTACCACTTTCATGGCGCTGGGCGCGTGGCGTATGTCGCAGCTCGGCATTCTGGTGAAGCAGGCCCGCACGGTGGAGACCCTCGGCGCCGCCACGGTGATCTGCACCGACAAGACGGGCACCATCACCGAGAACCGCATGGCAGTGGCGGCGTTGCACCTGCAGGGGGAAGATGCAGCGCGCCTGCCCGACACATGGACCGACGAAAGCGCGCACCACCTGATTACCACCGCGATGTGGGCGAGCGAACCCGTGCCCTTCGACCCGATGGAGGTGGCGCTGCATGCGCTTTATGGCCAGTTGGTGAAGCCCGATGAACGACCGGTCTACAACATGGTACACGAGTACCCGCTGGGTGGCAAGCCACCGATGATGACGCATGTGTTCACGAAGGATGGGGGTACACGCGTCGTAGCGGCGAAGGGTGCGCCGGAAGCGATCATCGCTTGCTCCACATTGACCGAGCGTGAACGTGCTGCCGTGCTGGCCCGGATGGAAGCCCTGGCCGTGCAAGGTTTCCGCGTGCTGGCGGTGGGCGAGACCAGCCTGGAGGGTGATACCTATCCCAAGGAACAGCAGGAATTCTCCTTCACCTACCTCGGGCTGGTGGCGTTCCACGATCCACCAAAAGCGAACATCGCTGCGGTGTTCAACAGCTTCCGCGAAGCGGGGATCCGCGTGAACATCATCACCGGCGACAATGCGTTGACGACCATGGCCATCGCGAAGGAAGTCGGTTTCAGGGTGGAGGGCGAAGCACGGAACGGCTCCGACCTACAACAAATGGACGATGCGGCACTGGGCGAAGTGGTGAAGCACAGCAATCTCTACACGCGCATGTTCCCCGAGGCCAAGCTGCGCGTGGTGAAGGCGCTGAAGGTACAGGGTGAAGTGGTCACCATGACGGGCGATGGTGTGAACGATGGTCCGGCATTGAAGGCCGCGCACATTGGCATCGCCATGGGCAAACGCGGCAGCGAGCTGGCCAAGGAAGCGGCCGCGTTGATCCTGCTGGACGACGACCTCGGCCGCATGGTGGATGCCGTGGCCATGGGCCGCCGCATCTACGGTAATTTGAAGAAGGCGATCCAGTACATCATCGCCATCCACATCCCGATCATCCTCACCGTATCGCTGCCATTGCTGCTGGGATGGATCTACCCCAACATCTTTACGCCGGTACACGTGATCTTCCTCGAACTGCTGATGGGCCCCACATGCAGCATCGCCTACGAGAGCGAGCCAATGGAAGCGGGCAGCATGCAACGCAAGCCACGCCGCATGGACCTCACCTTCCTGAACTGGAGCGAACTGCGCACCAGTATCGTGCAAGGCCTGATGATCACCGTGGGCACATTGTTCTGCTACCAGTACGGTGTGCGGAATGAACTGGGTGAGGAGTTGACACGAACGCTGGTCTTCACCTCATTGGTGGTGGCGAACATCGTACTCACCTTGGTGGACCGGTCCTTCCACCACAGCGTGCTGGCCACCCTGCGCTATAAGAACTGGACGTTGCGCGGGATCGTGTTGGGCACATTGGTGCTACTGCTCCTGCTGCTGCATGTGCCGGTGTTGCGCGACTTCTTCCAGCTGGCCACCCCAAGCTGGGCGCATTTCGGGATGGCCAGCGCCGTGGGTGTATTGAGCGTGGTGTGGTATGAAGGGGTGAAGTGGTCGAAGCGACGGAGCGTAAGGAGTACGGGTCTGGCGAGATGATAGACAAGGGAGTACCTCGATCATGCCGCAGCCGAAGCTGCCCCGTCAAGTTTCTCTCGCTCCTTGCGCATTACCATGGCCTTCCCATAGGTCAACGAACGCCACAGCCACTCCATCGGCCCGAAGTTGAAGCGCTTCAACCACCAGTGGCTCCAAAGCACCTGCACGATGAAGACGGTAAGTGCGATGCTCTCGAAGCCCACCATGCTCACTTTCCCGCCCAGCCCGAAACCGATGCCGTAGAAGATGATGATGCCGATCACCGTCTGCATGAGATAATTGGTGAGGGCCATGCGGCCCATCGGAGCGAGAACCAGGAAACGCTGTTGCCAACGTGGATCGATCCACAGCAGTGCGAAGCCGGATACGTAGGCCAATGCGAGTGGCACTACACCGAACGTGTATGAGATCGTGTTCACCAGACCCTGCGCTTCGGGAAGTCGCGGCAGGTGGTTGATGCTGTGCCAGTTGAGCACGCAGAAGGGAAGGCCGATGGTGAAGCCTGCGGACATGACGCGCTGTAGCAGTTCACTGTGCTGTGCGGGATCGGCGAAGAGCTTCCGCCGCGCGATCCAAAGCCCGATGAGGAACAGCGCCAGGACCTTCTGTGGCCGGTTGCTGTCCACGATGATCCAGATGCGGAAGAGCCAGAAGCGTTCACAGATGGTGGCAAATTCCTTCCAACCACCGGCCGATACGGCACGCCATGCGTCCGATCTACTGCCGTTCACTGCCGCTTCGGCGTCCAACGCAGTAACAATGGGGCTGGCCGGATAGAAAACATCATCGGTGAGGACGCGCCCAGCATCCACGGCGATAGGCGATAGTAGTAGGACCGTGGCGATGATCAGCAATGCGCGATCACTAACACGCCGGAACAACGGCAGCAACAGGCCCAAGATCGCATACAGCGAAAGGATATCGCCTGCCCAGAGGAAGCGCAGGTGCAACACACCGATCAGCAGCAGCAAGAGCATGCGGCGCACGAAGCGGGCCTGTCCGGAACCGCCCTTGTCCAGAAAGAAGCCGAAGCCGATGCCGAAGAGCAGCGAGAAGATCGAGTAGAACTTGCCGTCGATGAGGATGTCGTGGAAAGGGATCAGCACGGCATCCAGCCATGCGCCGGGCAGTGCCGCCTGCGCTTCAGGGTCAAGGATGATCCACGTCGATAAGAAAGCGTAGTTGCTCCAAACCACACCGAAAAGGGCGAAGCCGCGCAGGGCGTCGAGCAGGGTGGTACGTTGGACTGCTGGAAGAATGGACTGGGCGGAAGTGATGCTCATATATCGGCTCTTATCGGTCCATCCAGTTGCGCAGGACTACGGAAGATATCCGTCCGCCACAATGGAACGTGTGGTTGCAGCTCCCTGCCGGATCGCCGCCACAGCCTTGTGGTCAGGGTCTCCCACGAATCCTACCAGATGGGCCCTTGACGGGAACTCGAGTACGATGATCCGGTCCGGCAGCCAGTTCCCCTCGGGGCTCACGATCGGCACTGAGACATCATTCCCGAAGTTGGCCGCACCGGAACGAACAAGGTATCGGCCACCGTGCCGAGCGATAAGTGGCGCCACTTGCTTGCGGTAATCTTCGTAACGCTCCTTGTCGTTTACATCGATCTCTGTAATGATGTACACGGGTCGCATTTCTGGTGCAGGGTCATTCTGAGCAAAGGATGCATGCCCGAAGAACAACAGGCTGCACAGGAGGGTGATGGCGTGATGCGTATTCACTGTGGTGCTCTTAGGGTTCAATGTGGATCGGTTCGCTTAACGTATCACTCCCGGTCACTTCAAAGGCGTTGGATGTCACTCGCTTCCTGAACTGCATACCGATCGCGTACAACACAGAAAGTACCCCTACGAAGATCCCCATGCCGATCATTTCCTGCCTGCTGAGATTCGACAGCAACCACAGGATACCGCATGCGGCCGTGGTGGGAAGGAATACACTGCCCGGTGCGCGGAAGGCCCCGGCCACAGCGCTTCCCGGGCGTAGCCTGAGCTTGAGCACGGCCAGCACGATACCCAAGTAGATGATCAACGCGGCCGCACTGGAAATGATGGCCAGTTGCCGGAATTCGCCTGTAAGCGCTAGGGTACAGCCGATCACGATGTAGACGAGGATGGCGATATGCGGAGTGAAGTAGCGGGAATGGACCCTTGCAAGCGGCTTTGGCATGGTCCCATCCCGTCCTGCGGCGTACAGGATCCTCGGTGTCCCCAGAATATTCCCGGCCATGCACCCGGTCATGGAAATGAAGCTGACCAGCACGATGATGAGCAAGCCCGATGCACCGATGGCCAAACCTGCCACAGCACCCAACGGAGAGGCCTTGTGCGCTTGCAGTTCGGCCCCCAGCATCCCCTGCGTGACCAGTTGAATGCTGATATAGATCAGCAGCACGAGCAAGATGCCGAGCAACAGACCGCGCGGCACAGTGCGGCGTGGATCCTTCATTTCGCCACCGTTGCTCAGCGGCGTTTCCATGCCGAGGAACGCGAAGAAGAGCAGCAACGATGCAGCACCCACGTTGTCCACGTCGGGTGTGATGGTCCATTGCAGGTTCGCAGGTTCCACCAAAGGAGCGGCCACAAGAACCAGCACGATCAAGGGGATCAGCTTGCCCAGCGTGGCGAACTCGACGAAGCGTATACCCCGCTTCACACTGCTGATGTTCAGTGTGGCCAACCCAGCGAAGAGCATCATGATGAACAACACGCGGAAGATCCCGGCGGACATCGCTGGAAAGAAGCCGCCGAGGATATCGGCCAGCCCGTTGGAGATCGCTGCATCCGCCATCACAGCGCCCCCCAGCCAGTAGATGTTCCCGGCCAGGTATCCGGCGAAAGACCCGAATGCCTGACCGATGTATGTATGCAGTCCACCGCTCACCGTGGTTCCACTACCCAGCTCCGCGAAGCAGAGGCTGATCATGAAGATGAGGGCGCCACACACCAGGTAGGCGAGGATCGCTGCAGCACCGAGTCCTTCACCCACCAGCGCGGGCAACACGAAGATGCCAGAACCCACCACAGCGTTCACCGTGGCGAATGCCAGTGCGCGAGGGCCTATGGCGCGTTGGAGTTGCTCTGGAGGCGAGACAGGGACCATGAGCTCCTTCAGTGTTGCACCTTGTTTAACTCCATTTCGATCTCGATCATGAACTCCGGCTTGGCACATGGGTCTGGTTTCCTGACGCTGGCCATGCACTGCTGAGTGATCGCATCAGGCGCTGTGCTGGCGGCGAGCAGTGCGAGCAGTGCGTTGCGATCCCCCATGGTCCTATTCAGCCGTATCCACGCCGTGCGCGATCTGTCGCTCATACTCCGCAGCATCAAAATTTCCATCGGAGATCTGCACCCTTCCATCCGCAGCCATCGTCCAGCGTTCCACACCGCTGATGCGCACCTTGTTGTCCGTGCCGTTAGGTCCTGAGTTGGTGCCGGTAAGGGTCCAGTGGAAGGCGGGTCCGTCCGGGCCGGTCACCAGGCTGTCCATGCGTACGACCATATCGGGGAAGGCGTTCATGAAGCCCGCTGCCACTTGCGCGATGGCCTCGGCGCCGACGGCAGGATGGCCTTTGTTCACGGTGAGCGATCCATCCGGTGCAAAGTAGAAGGCGACCTGTTCAGGTTGCTGGCTGCTCCAGGCCGCTGCGTAGTCCGTGCCAAAACGTTGTAGCTCGTTCGGGTCCATGGCGTCGTTGGCATTTGTCGGTTCAGTTTCCGGATCGTGTTCAGCGGGTGCGCTGTCACATGCACCCAGCATGATCACGCATAACAGCAAGGATGCGTACCGGTGGCTCATGTGCCGTTCCTTAATGCTTCGGCTTGTGTACTTCCAGTTCGATCTCGATGAGCAATTCCGGGAGTGCAAGCCCTTTCACCTCCAACCAGGAACCGGCCGGGAACTGTTTGGTGTATATCTCGCTGCGGTATGCGGCATGCGCCAGGAACGCGGGCATGTCGGTGGTGAAGATGTTCTCCGCCACCACATCATCGAAGGTGCAGTCGAAATGTGCGAGCACCTTTTCCAGGTCGCTGTAGCAGTTCTTCATCTGCTGCGCGAAGTCGCCCACGCCGGTAGGGTTGCCTTCATCGTCCATGCTCACGGCACCGCTCACGGTGATACGGTCGCCTACACGCACGGCATGGGTGTAGCCGTAGGCCTTCTCGATCTCCGGGCGCAGGTTGAACCATTCGGGAGCGTCGCTTTCCGCAGCTTCGTTTTTCACTTCGGAGAACGGTTCGGGCTGGGCTGAGACACTGCAGCCTGAGAATAGGAAAGGAGCAGCAAGCAGTGCTGCGATGACGGTGGATGGGAACAGGTCTTTCATATTGGATGGTGTTGATCGGTTGTTCTTGTTGAGCCATGCGCAGCCCCATGGAATACGGGGCTGCGCTGGATCGGTCCGTCGTCAGCATTGCAACAACACTTTCACCACTTGCTGCTGCCCTTCGCTGGTGGCGAACACGTAGTAGGTTCATGATGGTCCAAAAGTGACCTCTATCGCATGCGCCACACCTCGTAGAACTACCAGTTCTGAGAGTGTATGAGAAAATAGAAGATCAGAACACCTGCCGGCCTTTAGGTTCGCAGCAGAATGAGAAAGGAGCCAGGGGTGAACTATGCCTGCCGCCAGGTTATGAGACCTAGTGCCTGTATCAGTCCCCTGGACTCCTCGCTCTGTTGCCTTGGGACCAGTTAGAGTACTAGACGTGAGGGTCTACTAAAGGTCTTAGTCTTTAGGCAACGACTAACCAAACCCAAAAGTAGGATGCAGTACAAGGATTTCGTCGGTATCGATGTCTCGCAGAAGACCCTCGATGTAGTGTTGCGCAGCACTGGCAAGTATTTGCGCGTGGCCAATACGGAGGCCGGTATGGCCAAGATGCTCAAACGACTGGGGGCTGCAGGTGCCCCCGAGGCTGGGGCATTGTTCTGTTTCGAGCATACCGGCATCTTCTCCCTGCCCCTGCGGCTCTTCCTGGCTGAGCGGGGCATCCTGCACGTCCAGGTCTCCTCCTTGGCGGCCAAGCGCTCCATGGGCCTGAAGCGCGGAAAGACAGACAAGGTCGATGCGGCGGCACTGGCCGACTACGCCTATCGCTTCCGGGAGGACCTGCAGCCTGCTCCGCCACCCAACAGGGTGCTGATGGAGGCCAAGCGGTTCTTCACCTTGCGGGAGCAGCTTGTACGTCACCGCTCCGGGCTCATGGCGAGGCTGGGCGTTGAGCAGCGCATGCTCAAGGTGAACAGCAAGGATCTGGGCGTTCGTATCCAAGAGAAGGTCATACGGCAACTCACCCAAGAGATCGACCGTGTTGAACAGGAGATCGAAAGGCTGATCGCATCGGACCCGGAGCTGCGTCGGAACCATGACCTGGTCACCTCGGTCAAAGGGATCGGGGACCAAACGGCCACCTACTTGCTGATCACCACTGAGAATTTCACCCTGTTCAAGGATTGGCGCAAATACGCCTGTTATGCAGGGGTAGCGCCCTTCGAGAACAGCTCAGGCACAAGTCTCCGGGGCAAGACCAAAGTGAGCCAGATGGCCAACAAGACCAGCAAGAAGCTATTGGGCAACTGCGCGGCATCGGCCATCCAGTGCAACCCCGAACTAAAGGCATACTACCACAGGCGACTCGATGAAGGCAAGTCCAAGATGTCCACCCTCAATATCGTTTGCAACAAGATCCTCGGTCGGGCCTTCGCGGTAGTCAAAAGACAGCAACCCTATGTGGACCTCCACAAGTTCGCGGCCTGACTTGCACAGGTCTTAGAATACAGGCAGGTC
>JBGTIB010000003.1:0-5877 GCA_041745875.1 Flavobacteriales bacterium
GGAGGACTACGTCATCGGACTGCGCAGGAATATCCGGAACGACCGACCCATCATCGGGCCGTATGGTGTCAATCAGGAAGGTAGTGGCGACATGTACCCGAAAGGCGCCAACGTGGTGCACATGATACGGCAGCTGATGGACGACGACAGCCGTTTCAAGCAGCTGTTGCGCTACTTGAACCAACGCCTGCAGCACAGTGTGACCACCAGCGCCAAGGTGGAACAGCTGATCGATGAACAGCTTGTTACCGATCTGCGCCCCCTGTTCGACCAGTATCTGCGTCACACGGAAATACCCGTGTTGCAGTGGGCCTTGGTGAAGGGGAAGTTGTGGTACCGCTGGACGAACTGCATGGACAATTTCGCCATGAACGTGCGCCTCGAACTCGAAGGCAGGGACCTCGGATCCCAGCCGGTGACATCCTCCTGGCGTTCGATCCCCAGCAATGCCACGCGCAAAGCGCAACTCGTCGTGGACCGGAACTGGTATGTGGAGGTCGAGCAGGCCGGTAAAGAGGTGACGCGTTCGCTGCGCCGTTGACCAGCTGCCTTACCGATGCTGCTGAAGGATCGCTTCCCGCAAACGCGCTCCCGCCATGGCCTGCACCTTGGATCTCAACGCGGGCGACCAGCCCAGAAAGAGACCCGGAAGTCCCAAGGCCTGCCTGCTCCATCGCCAGAACCCGAATCGGTCACGTTGCGTGTGGATCAGACCATCCTTGAAGGTGAACTCCGAAGTGATGATGTTATGCACCTTGCGCCTGCTTCTGCTGAAGGTGTAGAACGCCTCCCAGCGTACACGGCCTCCACGTTCGTCCTCTTTCAACACGGTGAAACTGATGCAGAGGTCGGTATCGCCGCTGAGCAGCATCCGCCACATGGCCTTCACCCCGTTCGCATCCAGATCGGGGAACACCGGATCGCTGAAGCGCGCCTCGGCATGATAGCAGCCTGCCATCACCGCATGGTCGCGCTGGGCGAAAGCCGTGTAGAATGTATGCAGCAGCGACATGGCGTGAAGGTAAAGGACCTTCCTCGACCTTTGGACCATGTCCGCCCAACATCAATACGCCCTCGACCTTCTCTGGCACGGGGACCATACCCGCACTTACGACAGCTATACCCGGGAACACCGGATCCTCATCGCAGGCAAGCCTGCACTCATCGGCACCGCCGACCCGGCATTCCGAGGCGACAGCACCTTGCACAACCCTGAGGACCTGCTACTGGCAGCCTTGAGCGGCTGTCACCTGCTCACCTACCTGGCCCTATGCGCACGCGCAAGGATCAACGTGCTCAACTACCGGGACCAGGCCGAAGGAACGCTACTGCTCACAAAGGATGGAGGCGGGCACTTCACAGAGGTGTTGCTGCAACCCAGTGTGGTCGTTGAGAACGAAACCATGGTGGAAAAGGCAAGGGCGTTCCACGGATTGGTGCATAAGTACTGTTTCATCGCAAGGAGCGTGAACTTTCCGGTGAGGTGCAAGGCCATGGTGCGCACATCCGTGTGAACACTGCTTGTTACACAACGGCCCGAAACCAGAGCCGGATCAGCGCAACAGGTTCACGTGCCCGATGATCGTCTCGGGATAGCCCAAGCCTCCATCGGCATCCTCCAGATGCCGGAAGGTGAAACGCCAGGCATACACCCCGATGGGGAGCATTTGGCCCGACATGGTGCCATCCCAGCCGGGAGCGTTCCCATCGCTGCGATAGACCACGCTTCCCCAACGGTCGAATACCAGGAACTCCTCAGCCTTGATGTTGTAGCCCACGGGTAGGAACTGGTCATTCACCAGATCACCGTCCGGCGTGAAGGAATTGGGCACGAAAACGCGGGGTGGGCAGTATTCCCTGATCAACACCGATTCGGTGATGGTGCAACGGGGTGGAGAGGTGGATGACAGTGTGTAGGTGCCATACTCACGCACTGTGATCGAGCGTGTGGTGTCACCCGTGTTCCATTCATACCACACCCCGATCTCCCCAGCCTCCAGGGTCACACTGTTCGCCTGGTTCTCGAAACAGGTATCGATCAAGGCAGGCAAGGCATACAGCGGATAGGGCAGGAATTCGAACGAAGCACTGTCTTCCCCATAGCAGTACCCATTCGTGACCCACACGCGGATATCGTTGGTGACCAACACGATGAGCGTGGAATCGGTACTGCCCGTGTTCCACTGGTAGGTGGCGCCCGGGTTGGTCGCATCCAACAGGATCACATCTCCCTCGCACAATACCGAGTCAAGTCCGAGATCCAACACGATGCTTGGCATGAAAAGCACATCCGCATCATCGATCGTAATGCATCCATCCGGATTGGTCACCTCTACGGAATAGACACCGGACACGTTGGCCACCGTGATCTGCTGGGTGGTCTCACCCGTGCTCCAGGCGTAGGTACATCCTGGGTTCCCCGCATCCATCAGCAGCTGTTGTTCCACGCACATGATCGTATCCTGCAGGTCCAGCACAGGCAATGTGCTGAATACGATCCCGATCTGGTCGCTTGAGGAACAGTAGCCGTTGCTGATCTGAACGTCGAAGGTGCCGGTCTGGGTGACCGTAATGGTTTGATAGGTCTCGCCGGTACTCCACAAATAGCTCAGGTTCGGAAGGACCCCGGCATCCAGGATGGTCTGGGTGCCATCGCAATGGAGCTGGTCCGGCCCAAGATCCACGGAAACGGATGGGATGAATATGGCATTGAACGACTCCACCAGGGTACAGCCCGGCGGGGTGGTGATCGTCACCGAGTAATTGCCAGAGACCGGAGGAATGATCGTAAGTGGATCGGTTGCACCGGTGGACCACAAGTACGTATTACCCGGATTCGCCGCATCCACCTCAAGGACGACCTCATTGCACAGGGTGGTGTCCGCCAATTGCAGCACCGGCAAGGGGTTTACGGTGACCATGATCGAATCGCTTACCACACAGCCCGACGCCGGCGTCACTGTGACATGGATCAGGTCCGTGGCATTCACCACGATGGTCTGGTCCTGGGAACCGGTGCTCCAGAGTATATCACTACCCACGTTCTGCGCATTAAGCACCACAGCACCGCCTTCACAGAACGCTGTGTCCAGACCCAGATCAACGGTCGGGTAGGGATGGATCACCAAAGGCACGGTCATACTATCGGCACAGGTGTTCAGGTCCTCCACATAGAGTTGGACGTCGTAGGTCCCGGCCATGGGATACACGTGTGTGACGCTCGCATCACCAGTGACCTGGGTCCCATCCCCAAGGTCCCAACGACGAACGACCACCCCATTGATGATGGGTGAGGTATCAGTGAGTACCACGGGATCACCTTCACAAGGTGAGACGACCGAAAGATCCACTTGTGGCGATGGAAGCAGGTTCATGAACTGGGTCATCGTATCCACACACCCCGCTGCACTTTCAACCGCCAATTGGGCCCAGTGATCGCCCGGGGTTACGAAAGGGTGGAAGGGATCGGGGTCCGTGCTCGTGGTGCCATCATCGAACAGCCAGCTCCAGGAAACGATGGGGGGGCCGCTGACCACGGCGGAACTGCTTGTCAACTGGACGTCGTTCATGCAATCGCCCACAAAATCGAATCCGGCCAGCACGACGCTGGGTGTCAATACGGAGGAAAGAGTGGCTGCGCAGCCTGTGACCGAGGTCAGCGTGCAACTGATCGTCTGCCCGGTCACGGGATTCAACACTTCGATCGACTGTGTGGTCTCGCCTGTGCTCCACAGGTACGAGGCAAAGCCCGGTGGTGCCTCCAAGGTGGCGCTGGGCAACCCTGGGCAGAAATCGGTGACCAGTTCCAGTGGACTGCAGTAGCTATCGATATAGGCGTAGCCGTAGTGTGCCCCCAACGCACAATCGCCCGTGGCGAACTGGATGGTGACCGTCTGTCCGATGTAAGGGGTAAGGTCCATGCCCACCGTGGTCCAATCCTTATACACCACATCGTCACCGAAGGTATTCGTAATGGAAACGAAGCCTGGGATGCTGCTGGACGCGTAAACATTGTACAGTCCACAATCGATGTTGTTGTTGTCCTGATCGAACATCCGGATCTCGAAACGGGGTTGATCCGCTGCGGTATGTGACGGATCTTCAAGCACCACCGCATAACGGTAGATGAACAGGGTGTTGTTGGCATCCACCACCATCGTGTAGCTCAAGCGTTCGGCCTGACCGCTCGACTGCCAGTTGCCCAGACGGGCCGAATAGGTGCCTCCTCCCGGAGCCACCTCGGAGACAGCATTGTTGGTGCGGGGATCGGTACCTGCACCGGTGGTGATCGTATGGCGACCAGCTACGATGTTGGTGTTACCAATATTGATCGGGCAGCAAAAACCTGTTCCACCTAACCAGTTGTCGAAAGTCCCGTCCTCAAAACCGAGGTTCGGGCAACCTGATTGGGCTGAGCTTCGAACACTGGACAGGAGGGCCAACGCGACCACTATGCTGGTCAGGATGAAAGTGTGTACGCGCATCGGAGGACTCTAAGGGCGGGGAATATAGTCAAACTCGAACTTTCGGGCTGTGCGATCCTGGATCGGTCCTATACAACTCCATGCTGCCAGCGATGATCGAAGAAGGCACGTCCATACTCCCCAAATCCTCCACTCCGCCTCTCTTCCTGGCAACGCTTCATCGGAAAGATGACGCAGGGATGCCCGCGAGGTTGCCCGGGGAGGAGAACATGCGATGTGGGACATGGTCCGAGGGTATTCCTCAATGTGCCCATGCTCACCTACGATAAGGACTTCATGCTACTGAAGGAGAAGGTTGACCTGCGGATACATTAACCAGGCGACTGCGATCACTTCCCCACTTTGAATCCGACGGATAGTTCGAACATTCTTCAGGTTCAGGATGCATTCGCTCACACTATCCCCACGCTCGCTGATACCAAACTTTACATTGTGGTAAGAAGGCTTTGAGCCTATTCACCTATTCCGGCTTCGGCAACTTGGTCACATGCGGCCGGAAGTTGATCGCTGTACCTGGCAGAGCATCGGTAAGCACGAAGGCGATGGGCAGTCCGGGTTCGATCTCCTCCACCACCTGCGCGCTGAAGCCACGCTGTTGCAGGAAGTCCGCTGCCGACAGGGCGCTGGCCAGGGGATCATCGGCCACCAAGCCGATGCACGAGTACATATGCCCCACCTTGGCCAGCACCTCCTCGGACGCCTGGTTGATGATCGTACCATCGTAGAAAATGGAACGCAGCACCCCGCCGGAATTCGCCTGGAAGCGTTCATGCACGCCGTACTGCTCCAGCAGCTCCACCACGGCCTGTTTGGCCTCGGGCGTGGCGGCCGAGAAGATGCGCGAGCCATGGTCCGGGAACGGCAAGGGATTGCGGCCCTGCATGATGAGGGTGAGGACGGCGAGCTGGGCGATGAACAGGATTGCGAAGAGGACAACGAGCCACTTGGGGAGACGCATTGGTGGAGGGTATTGGTGTGGATCGAATGTAGACTTCAAGGTTGAAGGGCGGTCCGAAAGCTGAGCGACCGGTCCGGGAAACGAGGGAGTGGTGGGTTCGCATGCCGGAAGTGTAGGGGTACACAAGTACTGCGTCATTGCAAGTAGCGTGAATTTTGACGTGCGGTGTGAGGCGGCGGGAAGCGTTGACTCAGTAGCAATGACCCCGAGAGACTGTTAGGTAAAGTGTGTCAGGTTGGTTTTACGAACTTCAAACCCTGACTCATGGAAACGACTGACAAATTCGATTACGACGCCTTCGAGAAGGAGGCGATGAAGCTGCTGCTGCAAGGCAAGCCTTTGAGTGGTAGCGAGGGTGTTCTGACGCCCTTGGTGAAACGGCTGATGGAAGCCACCCTTCGCGGGGAGCTGACATCCCACCTGGACCAGGATGTG
>JBGTIB010000004.1:0-4067 GCA_041745875.1 Flavobacteriales bacterium
GCCGATCATGGCGCCCACGGGCATGCCGCCGCCGATCACCTTGCCGTAGGTGCCGATGTCGGCCTGGATGCCGAAGAGCGCCTGCGTGCCGTTGGGGTGCGTGCGGAAGCCGGTGATCACCTCGTCGAAGATCAGCGCGGCGCCGTTCTCCTGCGTGATGCGGCGCACCTCGCGGAGGAAATCAACCGGACGGAATTCCATGCGGCGGCTCTGTACCGGTTCCACCAGCACGGCGGCCGCTTCGTGGCAACGCTCCTTGATGATCTGCAGGCTTTCCGGCGTGCCGTAATCCAGGATCAGCATGTTCTGCACGGCCTCGGGCATGATGCCGGGCGCGCCAGGGTAGCTCTTCTTGCTCTTGCTGCCGCGGATGATCACCTCATCGTTGATGCCGTGGTAGCTGCCGCTGAAGGCGATGATCAAACTGCGGCCGGTGACGGTACGCGCCATGCGCATCGCGCCCAGCACCGCTTCGGAACCGGTGTTGCACACAGCGGCACGTTCTGCGCCGGTGAGCTCGCACAGCAGTTGCGAAACCTCCGCCGCCAGCGGGTGCATGGGACCGATCTCGATGCCGGTGTCCAATTGTTTGTGGCAGGCTTCCTTGATGAAGTCGGGCATGTAGCCGAACATCGAGCTGCCGAAGCCGCTGAGGATGTCCACGTACTCGTTGCCGTCGATGTCCCACAGGTGGCAACCCACGCTGCGGTCTACCACCACCTGGTAGATCAGCTCTTTCGTCTGCGGTTTGAAGCCGGTCACCACACGCGGGTCGGCCATCGGCTTGCGGTTCTCCTGCGTGAAAGCCTTGCTCTTCGCGGTCTTCGCCACGTAGCGTTTCACGAAGGCATCGAACCACGCGCGCTGCTGCGGCGTCATGTCGTCGACCTTCTCCTTCACGATGCGCGCTTGGGCGCCGAATACCTTCTTTAACTCTGGTGCATCCTCCAACGCGCTGGTTGTCGGTTGTCCGTTGTCAGTTGTCGGGCTGCCACTGACAACCGACAACTGAGAACTGACAACTCCTGCCGACCAATGGGGCAAAATGTAGTCCGCCAGCTTGTCCAAATTCGGCACCTCCTCGTTCAGCTGCCGGAACGAGATCTTCACGCCGAACTTCTTGCTGAGCGATGTCGCGACCTGCGTAAGGAAGAGCGAGTCGAGGCCCATTTCGAGGAAGGTCTCCTCGGGGTTCGCATCGGCGAGTTCCAGACCGGAGCTTTCTTCCAGCAGGTGCTTGATCTGTGCGATCAGCGATTCTTTCGGAGAAAGGTTCGCGTCTCCTTCGTTCGGAACCGGTGCTTCGATCGTGTTGCTCGCGATCGCCCGGCCACCATCGGCCACCATGGCCAAAGGCTCCACCCAGTGACGAACACGCTCGAAGGCATACGTCGGCATGGAGATGCGATGGCGCTCCTCGCGCTCGTAGAATTTGCTCCAATCGATGAGCACGCCGCTCTGCCAGAGGCCACCCACGGCCTTCAGCAGTTGCGTTAGTTCGTTGCCTTCACCAGCGCGATCGCCGAGTGAAGGAACCGCTGCTTGTTTCTTGGTGTCGGTGCTCTGTTGGCGAGCGAGCGTCGTTGCCGTTGCACGCGGACCGACCTCAAGCATCACACGGTCCGCATCGCTCCACGCGAACTTCACCGCTTGCGCGAAACGCACCGTGGCGCGTAGATGGTCGCTCCAGTACTTCGCAGAAACGGCTTCTTCATCTTTCAGCCATTCGGCCGTCACCGTGCTGATGATCGGGATGCGCGGCGCGCTGAGCTTCACGCTCTCCACCACCTTCTTGTACGGCGCCACGATGGCCTCCATCATCGGGCTGTGGAAGGCGTGGCTGGTCACCAACAACTTGCAGGTGATGCCGTCCTTCTCCAACTCCGCTTGCAGTTGCGCGATCGCTTCATGCGGACCACTGGCCACGCAGAGTTGTGGACCATTGTTCGCCGCAATGCTGCATCCGCCGAACGGCGGAAGTTTCTTCAGCACATCCTCTTCCGCCGCGCGCACGCTTAGCATGCTGCCACCGGGCAGTTCCTGCATCATGCGACCACGGTTGGCCACGAGCTTCACGGCATCTTCCAGCGAGAACACACCAGCAAGACAACCCGCTGCGAACTCACCGATGCTGTGGCCCATCATCGCATCCGGCACAATGCCCCAGTGCATCCACAGCTTCGCGAGGCTGTAGTGCATGGTGAAGAGCGAAGCTTGCGTGTAGATGGTCTGCTTGAGTTGTTCCGCAGCTTTCTCTTCTTCACCGGTTTGCGGGAAGATGATGTCGCGCAGTGACGTGCCGAACTCATTGCTGAACAGCTCGCAGCATTGATCGAAATGTTGTTTGAAGACCGGCTCGCTGTCGCAGAGATCGCGGCCCATGTTCACGTACTGCGAACCCTGTCCGGGGAACATGAACACCACGCCGGGTGCGGCTTCGTGCAGCTCGCGGGTGCCGATCAGGTTGGTGTCCTTGCTGGCGATCGCATCGATCAGTTCAGCGTGCGTAGCACCCACGATCAAGCGGCGGTGCTTGAAGTGGCGACGACCGACCTGCAATGTGTAAGCGGCGTCTGCGAGCGATGCCGACGGACTGGCACTCCGAGCGGAGTCGAGGAGCAGCCACACGCGGAGGTTGTCCGTCATGGCATCGAGGCTGGTCTTGCTCTTCGCGCTCAACAGGAAGAGCTGCTTGTCACGGGACGGGCTGGAAGCCTTGGCCACCGGAGGTTCAGCGAGGATCACGTGCGCGTTCGTTCCGCCCACGCCGAAGGAGGAAACGCCTGCGATGCGCGGCTTACCTGTGCGTGGCCAGGCGATGTTCTCGTTGGCTACTCGGAAAGGCGAGTTCGCGAAGTCGATGGCCGGGTTCGGGTTCTCGAAGCCCACATTCGACGGGATCACTTCCTCGCGCAAAGCCAGCGCGGTCTTGATCACGCCCGCAGCACCGGCGGCAGGTGTAAGGTGACCGATGTTGCTCTTGATGGAACCGATGACGCAATGGTGGCCGTTGGTCTTGCCGCCGAACGCGAGGGTCAGGGCTTCGACTTCGATCGGATCACCGAGCGGAGTGGCGGTACCGTGTGTCTCCACATAAGTGATCTGGCTGGGGCTCACACCGGCATCGGCCTGGGCCATGGCGATCACCTCGGCCTGGCCGCGTACGCTGGGTGCGGTGAAGCTGGCCTTGTCGCTGCCATCGTTGTTCAACGCAGCGCCCTTGATGGTGGCGTAGATCTGGTCATTGTCACGGATCGCGTCGTCCAGGCGCTTCAGTACGATGATGCCTGTGCCGTCGCTGAAGCTGGTACCCTTGCCTTCAGCGTCGAAGGTGCGCGTGCTGCCGTCGGGGCTGTACATGCCGCCCTCGTTGTAAACGATGCCGCTGTTGAAGGGTACGGTGAGCGCGATGCCACCGGCCAGGGCCATGTCGCATTCGCCATCGCGCAGTGCCTTGAACGCTTGTGCGATCGCGACCAGCGAAGTGCTGCACGCCGTGTGGATGCTCAACGCTGGACCACGCAGATCGAACTCGAAGGCGAGCCGGGTGGCGATGTAATCCTTCTCGTTGGCGGTCATCACAGCGAAATCGCCGACCTGTTCGATCAGTTCCGGATGGCCGATGACGTTGCGGGTGAAGTAGGTGTTGTTGCCCATGCCCGCGTACACGCCGATGAGGCCTGCGAATTGTGCGGGATCGTAGGCGGCGTCCTCCAATGCGGCCCAGGCTGTTTCCAGGAACACGCGTTGTTGCGGATCCATCAGCGCGGCCACTCGCGGGTTCACGCCGAAGAAGGCAGCGTCGAACTTGTCGGCGTCGGTGATCACGCCGCGTGCTTTCACATAGTCGGGATCGTTCTTGACCTCATCCGGGATGCTCGGGTCGATCTCGTTCACCGACCATTTGCTGATGCTGTTCTTTTTGGCGAGGAGGTTCTGCCAGAGTTGCTCCACGTTCTCGGCGCCGGGGAAGCGGCCGGACATGCCGATGATGGCTACATCAGTTGTCCGTTGTCGGTTGTTAGTTGTCCGGCGGGCGGCCGCGAACTCGGCTGGGGACTGCGTGG
>JBGTIB010000005.1:0-4112 GCA_041745875.1 Flavobacteriales bacterium
GCCGATCATGGCGCCCACGGGCATGCCGCCGCCGATCACCTTGCCGTAGGTGCCGATGTCGGCCTGGATGCCGAAGAGCGCCTGCGTGCCGTTGGGGTGCGTGCGGAAGCCGGTGATCACCTCGTCGAAGATCAGCGCGGCACCGTGTTGTTTGGTGATCGCACGCACTTCGCGCAGGAAGTCCACCGGACGGAATTCCATGCGACGGCTCTGCACCGGTTCCACCAGAACAGCCGCTGCTTCGTGACAACGCTCCTTGATGATCTGCAGGCTTTCCGGCGTGCCGTAGTCCAGGATCAGCATGTTCTCCACCTGCGATGGCATGATGCCGGGCGCGCCGGGGTAGCTCTTCTTGCTCTTGCTACCACGGATGATCACCTCGTCGTTGATGCCGTGGTAACTGCCGCTGAAGGCGATGATCAAACTGCGGCCGGTGACGGTGCGCGCCATGCGCATCGCGCCCAGCACCGCTTCGGAACCGGTGTTGCAAACAGCGGCACGTTCAGCGCCGGTGAGTTCGCAGAGCAGTTGCGAAACCTCCGCCGCCAGCGGGTGCATGGGACCGATCTCGATGCCCGTGTCCAGCTGCTTGTGGCAGGCCTCCTTGATGAAGTCGGGCATGTAGCCGAACATCGAGCTGCCGAAGCCGCTGAGGATGTCCACGTACTCGTTGCCGTCGATGTCCCAGAGGTGGCAACCCACGCTGCGGTCCACCACCACCTGGTAGATCAGCTCCTTCGTCTGCGGTTTGAAACCGGTGACCACACGCGGGTCGGCCATCGGCTTGCGGTTCTCTTGTGTGAAGGCCTTGCTCTTGGCGGTCTTCCTGGTATAGCGCTCCACAAAGGCATCGAACCACGCGCGCTGCTGCGGCGTCATGTCGTCCACCTTCTCCTTCACGATGCGGGCCTGGGCACCGAATACCTTCTTTAACTCTGGTGCATCCTCGAAAGCCGAGGTGGCAGGAGCAGGCGCAGGGGCATTGCCTTGTGCTCCTGCCCCTGCTCCTGCCCCTGTTCCCGAATTGCTCCAATGTGGAAGAATGTAGTCGGCGAGTTTGTCCAAATTCGGCACCTCCTCGTTCAGTTGCCGGAACGAGATCTTCACCCCGAATTTCTTGCTGAGCGATGTCGCCACCTGCGTCAGGAAGAGCGAGTCGAGGCCCATCTCCAGGAAGGTCTCCTCGGGGTTCGCATCGGCGAGTTCCAGGCCGGAGCTTTCTTCCAGCAGGTGTTTGATCTGCGCGATCAGCGCTTCCTTCGGTGAGAGGTTCGCATCGCCGCCGTGCGGCACCGGTGCTTCGATGGTGTTGCTTGCGATCGCCCGGCCACCATCGGCCACCATCGCCACAGGATCCACCCAATGCCGAACACGCTCGAAGGCATACGTCGGCATGGAGATGCGATGGCGCTCTTCACGCTCGTAGAACTTGCTCCAGTCGATGAGCACACCGCTTTGCCACAGGCCACCCACGGCCTTCAGCAGTTGCATGAGTTCGTTGCCTTCGCCAGCGCGATCGCCAAGCGAAGGAATGGCCGCTTGTTTCTTGTTGTCGCTGCTCTGTTGGCGAGCTAGCGTCGTTGCGGTTGCACGCGGACCCACTTCCAACATCACACGATCGGCATCACTCCACGCGAACTTCACGGCTTGCGCGAAACGCACCGTCGCGCGCAGGTGATCGCTCCAGTAGTTGGAGGAGGTCGCTTCCTCATCCTTCAGCCATTCGGCCGTCACCGTGCTAATGATCGGGATGCGTGGCGCGTTCAACTTCACGCTTTCCACCACCTTTTTGTACGGCGCCACGATGGCCTCCATCATCGGGCTGTGGAAGGCGTGGCTGGTCACCAACAGCTTGCAGGTGATGCCGTCCTTCTCCAACTCGGCTTGCAGCTTCGCGATGGCTTCATGCGGACCACTGGCCACGCACAACTGCGGACCGTTGTTCGCTGCGATGCTGCAACCGGCGGGCAGTTTCTTCAGCACATCCTCTTCCGCCGCGCGCACACTGAGCATGCTGCCGCCGGGCAGTTCCTGCATCATGCGGCCGCGGTTGGCCACGAGCTTCACGGCATCTTCCAGCGAGAACACACCAGCGAGACAACCCGCCGCGAACTCACCGATGCTGTGGCCCATCATCGCGTCGGGCACGATGCCCCAGTGCATCCACAGCTTCGCGAGGCTGTAGTGCATGGTGAACAGCGAAGCCTGTGTGTAGATGGTCTGCTTAAGTTGCTCCGCGGCCTTCTCCATGGCCGCCGTAGCTTCAGCGGAGGCGGGTTCTTCACCGACATTCGGGAAGATGATGTCGCGGAGCGAAGTGCCGAATTCCTTGCTGAACAGCTCGCAGCAATGATCGAAGTGCTGCTTGAACACCGGCTCGCTGTCGCAGAGATCGCGGCCCATGTTCACGTACTGCGAACCTTGGCCGGGGAACATGAACACCACGCCGGGCGCGGCTTCGTGCAGTTCGCGTGTGCCGATCAGGTTGGTGTCCCTGTTCGCGATCGCCTCGATCAGTTGAGCGTGCGTGCCACCCACGATCAAGCGACGGTGCTTGAAGTGTCGACGACCGACCTGTAGTGTGTAGACGGCGTCGGCCAGCGATGCATTTGGATGTGTCTCAAGCCACATGCGGAGATTGTCCGTCATGGCGTCTAGGCTGGTCTTGCTCTTCGCACTGAGGAAGAAGACCTGCTTGTCGCGTGAAGTACTGCTGGCCTTGGCCAACGGTGGTTCCGCGAGGATCACGTGCGCGTTGGTACCGCCCACGCCGAAGCTGCTCACACCCGCGAAACGCGGCGTGCCAGACACCCGCGGCCACGCTATGGTATCCTGCGCCACACGGAACGGAGAGTTCTCGAAATCGATCGAGGGGTTCGGATTCTCAAACCCGATGCTCGCAGGAATGTTCTCCTGTTGAAGCGCCAACGCGGTCTTGATCACGCCCGCAGCACCGGCGGCCGCCGTGAGGTGACCGATGTTGGACTTGATGGATCCGATCGCGCAATGCTGCTGCCGAACGGCATCAGCGGGCTGATCATGATCAGCCCCTACGGCGTTGCCGTTGGCGAATGCCAACATCAACGCCTCCACCTCGATCGGATCGCCCAAAGGCGTTGCCGTCCCATGCGCTTCCACATACGTGATCTGGTCCGGCGTCACACCCGCATCCGCCTGCGCCATGGCGATCACTTCGGCCTGTCCGCGCACACTGGGTGCGGTGAAGCTGGCCTTGTCGCTGCCGTCGTTGTTCAGCGCGGCACCTTTGATGGTGGCGTAGATGTGGTCCTTGTCCCGCACCGCATCGTCCAGGCGTTTCAGTACCACGATGCCGCAGCCATCACTGAAGCTGGTGCCTTTGCCTTCCGCGTCGAACGTGCGTGTGCTGCCGTCGGGGCTGTACATGCCGCCTTCGTTATAGACGATGCCGCTGTTGAAAGGAACAGTGAGCGCGATACCACCGGCCAGGGCCATGTCGCATTCGCCATCGCGCAGTGCCTTGAACGCTTGTGCGATCGCGACGAGCGAAGTGCTGCACGCCGTATGGATGCTCAAGGCCGGTCCACGCAGGTCGAACTCGAACGCGAGACGTGTGGCGATGTAGTCCTTCTCGTTGGCCGTCATCACCGCGAAGTCGCCCACCTGCTCGATCAACTCAGGGTGACCGATGACGTTGCGGGTGAAGTAGGTGTTGTTGCCCATGCCGGCGTACACGCCGATGAGGCCAGCGAACTGTGCGGGGTCATAGGCGGCATCCTCCAATGCGCCCCAGGCCGTCTCCAGGAACACGCGTTGCTGCGGATCCATCAGCGCGGCCACACGCGGGTTCACGCCGAAGAAGGCAGCGTCGAACTTGTCGGCGTCGGTGATCACGCCGCGTGCGGCCACGTAGTCCGGGTCGTTTTTCACGTCCTCCGGGATGCTCGGGTCGATCTCGTCCTTGCTCCAGCGGGAAATGCTGTTCTTCTTGTCGAGGAGGTTCTGCCAGAGTTGCTCCACGTTCTCGGCGCCGGGGAAGCGGCCGGACATGCCGATGATGGCTACATCAGTTGTCCGTTGTCGGTTGTTAGTTGTCCGGCGGGCGGCCGCGAACTCGGCTGGGGACTGCGTGG
>JBGTIB010000006.1:0-21520 GCA_041745875.1 Flavobacteriales bacterium
GGCGGGTGGTGAAGACTTCGATGGTGGTATGGGCGTCGGCCGGCGGCCTCTGCGGGGAATTCCCCACACCCCCTGGCCCCCACTCCGATGGAGAGGGGGAAATGCCCGGCGAGGTGGCATCAGGCCTTGAACGAAGCTCCGCCTTGATGGCTTCCACCACACGCGGAATTTCTGCAATGACCTCCTCGTTCGTGAAGCGGATGACATCGAACCCCAGTTCCTTGAGCCGCTCGGTCCTTGCTGCATCTTCGTCAAGGGTTTGCTCGTGTATACCTCCGTCCACCTCGATAACAAGACGCTTCGGAAGGGAGACGAAATCCACGATGTATCTATCGATGACATGTTGCCTGCGGATCCTACCGCCGGTTGCTTTGCCCCGTATCTGTTGCCAGAGCTTTTCCTCGGCTTCGGTAGGCTCCTTTCGGTTCTCCCTCGCGTAGCGCTGTAGCTTGCCTGCCGACCGCTGATCAGCGGTAAGATAGCCAGGTCGTTCAGCCCAACTCGGCGCCTGTGCCCCCTTCTCCACCGGAGAGGGGCCGGGGGTGAGGGCAAACCGCACCAAGGCCCCCTCGCTCCGCCCGATCCAATTCCGCTGCGCCTCCTTAATGCTCTCGCTCCAGTCCAGCCCGTCCAATCCATCGAGCAAGCGTTGCGCGTAGGCGGTGATGCGCAGGCTCCACTGTGGCATGCGCTTGCGTTCAACGGGGTGACCGCCACGTTCACTCACGCCATCCTTCACTTCGTCGTTGGCGAGCACAGTGCCCAGGGCAGGGCACCAGTTCACCCAGGCATCGCTGAGGTAGGCCAGGCGGAAATGTTGCAGTATCATCTGCCTGGTGCGCTCGTCAAAGGCCTTCCACTCGGTAGCATCGAACTCGCCCACGAATTCCTCGATGTCGCCTGTAAGCACACTGGCATCCTGGCCTTTGCAGCCGCGTTCCTCGAAGCGCGCGATCAGTTCGGCAATGGGACGCGCCTTGTTCTGAGAGACGTCGTACCAACTATCGAAGAGCTGCAGAAAGATCCACTGCGTCCACTTGTAGTAGGCGGGATCGCTGGTGCGCACCTCGCGGCTCCAGTCGAAGCTGAAGCCGATGCGATCCAGTTGTTCGCGGTAGCGGGCCAGATTGATCTCGGTGGTCTTGGCGGGGTGTTGCCCGGTCTGTATGGCATACTGCTCGGCTGGTAGGCCGAAGCTGTCGTAGCCCATGGGGTGCAACACGTTGAAACCGCAATGCCGCTTGTAACGTGCCACGATGTCGCTGGCGATGTATCCCAGCGGATGCCCGACATGCAATCCTGCACCGCTGGGATATGGGAACATGTCCAGCGCGTAATACTTCGGCTTCGTGGCATCGTTCTCCACGCGGTAGGTCTTGTCGGCCTTCCACTTGGCCTGCCACTTCTCCTCGATATGCTTGTGCTCGTATTGCATGGTGCTCCTCAACGATCGGCAAATGTAGATGGCGAGCAATGGCCCGCACCTACATTTGCCAGCCATGGGAGTGGACCGTCATTACAAGGCACGTACCCGCACGGCCGGCATCAGTACGGTGATCGGCATCGGGCTGGTGCTGTTCATGCTGGGCGTATTGGGCTTCGTGGTGCTCAATGCCCAGGCACTGGAGCGTTACTTCAAGGAGAACGTACGCGTGGAGCTTTTCCTGAAGCGCGATCTGAAAGAGGTGGATGTGATGCAGTACCGCAAGGAGCTGGACACGGAGCCGTTCACGCGAGAGACCCGCTTCGTCACCAGCGAAGAAGCCGCCGAGCAGTTGAAGAAGGATCTTGGCGAGGACTTCCTTGGCGTGTTGGGAAGCAACCCGCTGCTTCCATCGGTGGAGCTTCTGCTGAACGCTTCGCACGCGGAGCCTGACAGCATGCGCTGGATCGTGGAACACCTCAAGAGCGACAGCCGTGTTCAGGAGGTTGCGTACAACGCAGCGGTGGTCGAGAACATCGATGCCAACATGCGGCGCATGAGCTTCCTCGTATTGGGCTTCACGGTATTGCTGCTGCTGATCGCCATCGCCTTGATCAACAATACCATCCGGCTCGCGATCTACAGCAAACGTTTTTTGATCCGTACCATGCATCTGGTGGGTGCCACGCAATGGTTCATCAAAAGACCCTTCCTGGGGCAGAGCCTCTGGCAGGGTGTCGCAGGCGCATTGCTTGGCATCGGTATGCTCGTAGGTTTGATCCAAGTGGTACGGCACTACATGCCTGATGTGCTGGCCTTCACGGACATGCCGACATTGGCATTGGTGTTCGTCGGCGTGCTCCTGCTGGGCCTGCTGATCTCGCTGCTTTCCACCTGGTTCGCCGTGGGCCGCTACCTTCGCATGAATTCCGAGGACCTGCACTGGAGTTGAAGCACTATTGACAATGGCCAAAAAAGCGAACTGGAACGACATGCCCTTCACGGCCACCAACTATAAGTTGTTGGTGATCGGGCTGGCGATCGTCGTAGTGGGTTTCATTCTTATGAGCGGCGGTGGCAGTGGCGACCCCAACGTATTCGATGAAGGTTCCATCTTCCACCCACGACGCATCACCGTGGCTCCCATCGTGGTGCTGGCCGGGTATCTGTTCATCGTGTACGCGATCATGAAGCGGACCAGGGACGACGAGACGGCTCAATGACCCTTCTCCAGGCCATTATTCTCGCGATCGTCGAGGGTCTTACCGAGTTCCTGCCCGTCAGCAGTACCGGGCACATGATCATCGCTTCCACGATCATGGGGATCCATAGTGACGATTTCGTGGTGCTCTTCACCGTGGCGATCCAGTTCGGCGCGATCCTTTCGGTCGTGGTGCTCTATTGGAAGCGATTCTTCCAGGACATCGACTTTTATTACAAACTCTTGGCGGCCTTCGTTCCCGCAGTTGTCTTCGGTCTGCTGTTGAAGGACGCCATTGCCGTGATGCTCACCAACGTGGTCCTGGTGGGCGTGATGCTGCTCATCGGGGGTGTGGTATTCCTCTTCATCGACCGCTGGGCTCCAGGAGGCTCGGCCCTTGTGCCCAAACCCATGACCTATCGCCGCGCATTCACCATCGGACTTTGGCAGTGCCTTGCCATGGTGCCAGGGGTTTCCCGATCCGCGGCCACCATCATCGGTGGCATGACCCAAGGGTTGGACCGCAAGCGTGCCGCCGAGTTCAGCTTCTTCCTCGCAGTGCCCACCATGCTCGGTGCCACGGTCAAATCCATCTACGACTATATGAAGGACGGGGGGACGATCAGCTGGGAGCATATCCAGCTGTTCGCCATCGGGAACGTCGTGGCGTTCATCGTAGCGATCATCGCCATCCGATCGTTCATTGCATTCCTCAGCGACCATGGCTTCAAGGCCTTCGGGTGGTACCGCATCGTGGTGGGGGGCACCATCGTGCTGCTTTACCTGCTGGATGTGCCCATGGAAATGATGTAGTGGATGACCACCGTTCTCCCGGATCACCATATACGCGTTCACTGGGTCACGCGCATCCGGGAGGAACGTAAGGGGCAAGCAATTACTTTACGATCCCAGGACTGACAGAGCATAGGGGTAAACACCAGCAGCCATCAACTACCATTCGATCACGCCCGATACCGGTGGTCTGCTCCTGGTGGACAAGCCATTGACCTGGACCAGCTTCGATGTGGTGGGCAAGCTGCGTGGTGCCCTGCGCATCGCCGCAGGCCATAAGGTGAAGGTCGGGCACGCAGGCACCCTGGACCCGCTGGCCACCGGATTATTGATCCTGGGTTATGGTCCCTTCACGAAGCAACTTCCGTTCATCACCGGTGCGGTGAAGGAATACATCGGGACGATCACGCTCGGGGAGGTGACACCGAGCTACGACCTTGAGACCGAACCCGTGCCCCATGGTCCCTGGGAACACTTGGGCGATGCAGCGATCCGGTCGGCGTTCGCCGAGTTCCAGGGCGAGGTGATGCAACGCCCACCGGCCCACAGCGCCAAGCGCTTCCAAGGGGAACGAGCCTATTTCCTGGCCCGCGACAGCGAACGGGCGCATCTGGTGGACCTACCCGAGGTGAAAGTGTTGATCGAACAACTCTCGGTGACGGCCATCCGCGGGAGCGAAGTGGACTTCATCGTACGCGTAAGCAAGGGCACCTACATCCGCTCGCTGGCGAACGACATCGGCAGGATTCTGGGTTGCGGGGCACATTTGAGCGCCTTGCGACGTACCGCGATCGGCATCTATCGCCTGGAGGATGCACATACGCCGGAGGAGTGGTCGAGTCTCATCGTGCCACCTGCAGCAGGCCACACCCATTGAAGCGACCAACGCAGCGAAGATCTCGTTGAACAAGGTCCGCGTGGCGACGAACCGAACACCCCTTGGGGAGATCTTCCCATTCCGTTGACGTTCGCTTCACCACTGCGTTATCTTCGCCCCCCATTTTGACGGAACAGGCCCGTAAGCCTGAACAACGATCCATGAAGCTTACCGCATTCAAGTTCGATCTTCCCAAGGAACAGATCGCCCTCTACCCCACCAAGGACCGCGACGGCAGCAAATTGATGGTGCTGCACCGCAAGGACGGCAAGATCGAACACAAGAAGTTCAAGAACCTGCTGGACTATTTTGACGAAGGTGACACCTTCATTCTGAACAACACCAAGGTGTTCCCCGCACGCATGTGGGGCAACAAGGAGAAGACCGGTGCCAAGATCGAGGTGTTCATGTTGCGCGAGTTGAACCGCGACAGCCTGTTGTGGGATGTGATCGTGGACCCTGCCCGAAAGATCCGTATCGGCAACAAGCTGTACTTCGGAAAGGACGATGAGTTGGTGGCCGAGGTGATCGACAATACCACCAGCCGGGGCCGAACCCTTCGGTTCTTGTTCGACGGCACCTACGAGGAGTTCAAGTCCGCGATCACCGAGCTGGGTGAAACACCACTTCCCCGCTACATCAAGCGCGATACGGAACCCATGGATACCGAGCGCTACCAGACGATCTATGCGAAGGAGGAAGGTGCGGTGGCAGCCCCAACGGCCGGATTGCATTTCAGCCGCGAATTGATGAAGCGCATGGAGTTGAAGGGTATGAACTTCTCCGAGGTCACCTTGCATGTGGGTCTGGGCAGCTTCCGTCCCGTGGAGGTGGAGGACCTCACGAAGCATAAGATGGACAGCGAGCAGGTGATCATCAACAAGCAGGCTTGCGAGATCGTGAACCTCGCCAAGGACACCAAGAAACGGGTGTGCTGTGTAGGAACGACCACCATGCGCGCCATCGAGAGCAGCGTGAGCACCGAGAACCACATGAAGCCTTTCAACGGCTGGACGAACAAGTTCATCTTCCCGCCCTACGACTTCAGCATCGCCGACAGTATGGTCACCAATTTCCACATGCCCGAAAGCACATTGCTGATGCAGGTGGCGGCCTTCGGTGGCTATGATCACGTGTGGAACGCCTACAAGGTGGCCATCAAGGACAAGTACCGCTTCTTCAGTTATGGGGATGCGATGCTCATCATCTGACAGATCGTTCCCAACACCGCGTGTAGCGTCGACCCTCTGGGTCGACCTGTCGCGGATATCAGATGGGTGTTCGGTGGGCATTTCCCGACCTTCGCAACTCCATGCAACGCACCACCATCATCGTAGCCGGCGGCAACGGCAAGCGCATGGGCGGCCCCGTTCCCAAGCAGTTCCAAAACTTGAAGGGCAGGCCGTTGCTGATGTGGGCCATCGAGGCATTCCACCAGGCCGACCCCGCCATGCCCATTATCGTGGTACTGCCCCAGGAACACTTCGACATCTGGAAGGCCTTGTGCATGGGGCACGGGTTCTTTGTTCACCACCAAGTGGTGGCCGGTGGCGAACAGCGCTGGCATAGCGTGAAGTCCGGTCTGGAAAAAGTGGAGAATGATGGCCTGGTGGCCGTGCACGATGGGGTGCGTCCGTTGGTGAGCACCGAACTGATCCAACGCTGCTTCGGTGCGGCACACCGGCATGCCGCCGCGATCCCCGTGGTGCCGGTTGTTCCGAGCGTACGCGAAACCACCTTTGACGGAAGCCGGGCACTGGACCGTTCGAAACTGTTGGCGGTGCAAACACCTCAGTGCTTCCACATCGACCTGCTCCGCAAGGCGTTCGAGTTGCCCTACGATACCGCCTTCACCGACGAAGCCACCTTGGTGGAGCGCTTGGGCGCACAGATCCAACTCGTGGAGGGTGAGGAACAGAACATCAAGGTGACCACGCCGATGGATCTTAAGGTGGCGGAAGCGCTGCTGAGCTAAGCCTTTGCTCAGGTCGTAGCTTTACGGACCCAAGCGACGGAGAACCATGAAAGGTGTAAGTATCCTGTTCGACGAGCGGAAGAAGAAACGCATCGTCCAGATCGATCTCGAAGCGATCCGAAAGGATCCTGAAGGATTGGAAGACTTAATGGATGTATTGGTCGCTGAAAGCCGCAGGAACGAGCCGACCATCTCTTTGGATGCCTATCTCAAGTCTGTAAAGCGCTCGAAGAAAAAGTGAGTTACGCGGTCGAGCTTACGCGAAGTGCGGCCCGTGAACTTCGCCGCGTGCCAGAGCCTTACCACGCTTCCATCCTCCGAGCCTTGCGAGGACTTGAAGAGCACCCTCGGCCAACCGGATGCAAGAAACTTGTGGGATACCAAGGCTTGTTCCGGATATGCGTTGGTGTTTACCGCGTGGTATACGAAGTAAGCGACAAGATCAAGTTGGTCGTTGTTGAGCGGATCAGCGATAGAAAAAGCGCCTACAAATGACTAGGACCGACATCCGCGACCTTTCCCTCGACGAGATCAAAGCCCTTGTGGCTGAACTCGGCGAGAAACCCTACCGCGCCAAACAGCTGTGGGAGTGGCTCTGGAAGAAACGTGCCCGTGCTTGGGACGATATGAGCGATCTGCCCAAGGCCTTTCGAGAGAAACTCGCCGGGCGCACGGTATTCAGTCCGTTGACATTGGTGGAGGAGCAGCGCAGTGAGGACGGCACCGTGAAGTGCGCGTTCAAGACCTTCGATGGGCATGTGGTTGAAGGGGTGTTGATCCCAACGCCCACGCGGCTCACGGCCTGCATCAGCAGCCAGATCGGGTGCAGCCTCTCGTGCAGCTTCTGCGCCACGGGCAAGCTCAAACGCCTGCGCAACCTCAGCGCGGGCGAGATCGTGGATCAGGTGGTGCTCATCGACATCATTGCACAACGCTACTACAAGCAGGGGCTCACGAACATCGTGTACATGGGCATGGGCGAGCCCTTGTTGAACTACGCCAACACGATGCGCAGTGCGGAACGCATCACGGCACACGATGGTCTGGCGATGGCTGCACGACGGCTCACCGTGAGCACCGCAGGCATCGCCAAGATGATCCGCAAGCTGGCCGATGACGATGCCCGCTTCAACCTGGCCCTGAGCCTCCACGCGGCCAACGATACGAAGCGCGACCGCATCATGCCCATCAACGAGCAGAACACATTGGGCGAATTGAAGGATGCCTTGCGCTACTACACGCGCACCACCAGGCGGCCGGTCACTTTCGAGTACATTCTTTTGCGGGGGTTCAACGATTCATTGGCCGATGCCCAGGAGCTGGTGCGCTATGCCAGCGATGTGCATGCCAAGGTGAATCTGATCGAGTACAACCCCATCGATGGCGGCGAGTTCGGCCGCACCGATGCCGAGGATGCCGTGGCTTTCATGCGCTACCTGGAGAACAAGGGCATCGTGGCCAGGATCCGCCGCAGCCGTGGCCGTGACATCGATGCCGCATGCGGACAGCTGGCCAACAAGAACGAACCTGCTTTGAAGGAGGGCGAGAGGGTGATGAAGGCCTGAGCAACGGGAACGTGTTAAAAGCCCATACCGACCTTCAATCCGATGAACGGCACCAGGATCCGGTCGTTCTGCTCGATCTCCAAATAACTGAACGTCTGCGTGGTCAGATCGATCGTTTCGCGTACGATCCGCAGGTTGCGGTCCCGGAATCCCAATCCACCGTATACATCGAACAACCAATTGCTGGACATGCCGAGCATCTGGTAGCCGAACAGCATGCGCAGATCGTTGTAGATCCTTCTGTCCCGCAGCCGCTCGTCCGTAAAGCCACCGTCCGCAGCGCGCACGAGGATGTCCTTGGTATAGGCCAGATGTGCGAAAGCGGGCTGTATGTACCAACCCTGCGGTTCCAGGTCCTGGCCCAGGTAGAACCGGGCGGCGATGTGATAGCTGGGGTTGGGCAGGATCTCGGTCCCCGCACCGAAATCATCGGCATCGTCATTGATCAGGGACAAGCCGAGGTAGTCCCTGAGCGTAACGCCGATACCCACTTCCAGGCTCAACTTATGGGTGAGTGCACGCTCGAAGAACAGGGGCACCTCGCCCCGAAAGAACAGCAGCGGGTTCGCTTTGATCACGTTCTTCACCACCTTGACCGTATCGAACTGCGCCGCCAGCCGGTCCTTGTACAGCAGCACGCGGGGCTTCGGTTCCTGAGCGCTGAGTGCTAGTGCCACGGGGAACAGGACCGCGGCGACAAGAAAGCGCAGGAGCAATGTGGTATATCTCGGCATCAATGCGAAGGTATGGGGTGGAACGGCACAGTGTACTTGACGAGCAGAGTGTAAAAGGGTTGGCTCCCTGCCTTCCAGTGAATGCGATCTTTGCCCCGCCCGGTCCGTGC
The DNA here is from genome assembly GCA_041745875.1 of Flavobacteriales bacterium. GTDB lineage: Bacteria > Bacteroidota > Bacteroidia > Flavobacteriales_F > PHOS-HE28 > PHOS-HE28. The sequence continues at coordinate 8,678 of JBGTIB010000006.1, forward strand.
CGGCCAGATGAACGAAGAGCAATGCTGACGATCGAGGAGATCCAACGGCCCATCGACGGAGAGATGAAGGCGTTCGAGCCGCATTTCCGCGAGGCGATGCGCAGCCGGGCCGCGCTGCTCGACCGTATCATGCACTACATCGTGAAGCGCAAGGGCAAGCAGATGCGGCCCATGTTCACCCTGTTGAGCGCCCGCCAGTTCGGGCCGGTGAACGAGAGTGCCTTCGTGGCCGCATCGCTCATCGAACTGCTGCACACCGCCACGCTGGTGCACGACGATGTGGTGGACGGCAGCGACCTGCGCCGTGGATTCTTCAGCATCAACGCCTTATGGAAGAACAAGATCGCGGTGCTGGTGGGCGATTACCTGCTCAGCCGCGGCCTCCTGCTGGCCATCGACAAAGGCGAATTCGATCTGTTGCGTATCGTGAGCCGGGCGGTGCGAGAGATGAGCGAAGGGGAACTGCTGCAGTTGGAGAAGACGCGGAGCCTGAACTTCAGTGAAGAGGTCTATTTCGATATCATCCGCCAGAAGACGGCGAGCCTGATCGCGGCCTGTTGCGCCTGCGGGGCCAGTGCTGCGGGCCGCCCGACGGAGGAGGTGGAACGCATGCGGCAGTTCGGCGAACTCACCGGCATCGCGTTCCAGATCAAGGACGACCTGTTCGACTATGGCAGCGGTGCAGGGACGGGCAAGCCATCGGGACTCGACATCAAGGAGAAGAAGCTCACCCTTCCCCTGATCCACGCCTTGCAACGTGTTACCAGCACCGATCGCCGCTGGATGGTGAACACGGTGAAGAACCGCAGCGACGACAGCAAGGCCGTGGCCCGTGTCATCGCCATGGTCACTGAAGCGGGCGGCATCGCCCATGCCCACGCACGCATGTTGCACTACCGCGACGAGGCGCTATCGGTGCTTCACACCTTTCCCGACAACGAGGCCCGCCGCTCCCTGGAAGGCCTGGTGCATCTCACCGTGGAACGAACGCGATGAATAGATCATACATGTGCCGCATGCACCGATCCAAGCTCCCTTTCCAGTTCCTGTCCATGGCACTTCTGACCTTGCTGCTCGCAGCATGCAACGGTACCGGACCATCCAGCAAGGGAAACACGCCCGTGGTGGCCGACAGTGCCGCTGTGACCAAACCTGCCGATGGCATGCAGGTGATCCACCTGAAGGACGGAGGACGCATGGAGGGCGAGCAGCGCAATGGCGTTCGTGTCGGTACCTGGACCTCTTACCATGCCAATGGCATCATACGCAGCCGACGTTCCTATGTGAACGGGGTAGAAGAAGGTGGAACAGAGGTCTACCATGAGAACGGCATGACCTACTACAGTGGGCAATACCTGCATGGTAAAGAGGTCGGGATCTGGCAGTTCCTCGATCCCGAGGGTACGCTGATCCGCACCGTGGAGTACGACAGCCTGGGGAATATGCTGGAGCAGCGCTAACGATCGGGCTGTTGATGGATCGTGGATGCGTCGTGGATATCCCGTGCGCCTCGGACTTCCGGAATTTGAATGCCCGGCGCGCATGGGTCCTGAGGTAAATTCACGCCCCCGCCGCCGACCGCTGCACCTGGTCGGGCGCATCGATGATCTCACCCCACGCCATACAACAGGTCAAGGAAGCCGCCCGTGTCGAGGAGGTGGTGGGCGAGTTCGTCGCCCTGAAACGGAAGGGAAGTCGCTGGCTCGGCCTGTGTCCCTTCCACAACGAGAAGACCCCTTCGTTCAATGTCACGCCCCAGTTGGGCATCTTCAAATGTTTCGGTTGCGGCGAGGCAGGCGATGCGATCACCTTCCTGCAGAAGCACGAGCATCTCAGTTATGTGGAGGCGATCAAGTGGCTCGCCGCGCGCTACCGGATCGACCTGCCCGAGGAAGAGAACACGGCCGAGCAACAACTCGAACAGAGCGAGCGGGAAGCACTTGCCGTGGTGCAGCAGTGGGCCATGGCCTGGAGCGTTGAACAGCTCTGGAACAGCGATGAAGGAAAGCGCATCGGACTGTCCTATTTCCATGAACGCGGCTTCTCCGATGCCACCATACGCACCTTCCAACTGGGCTATGTACCCGAGCGTGGCAACGTGTTCGCACAGGCCGCGGTGGCGCACGGCTTCAACCCGGATATCCTGGAGAAGGCCGGGTGGATCAAGCGCCGCGACGATGGAAATGCCTGGGACTTCTTCGCGGGCCGTGTCACCTTCCCCGTGCTTGGGCTCAGCGGTCAGCCCATCGCTTTCGGGGCCCGCACGCTGAAGAGCGACAAGAAACTCCCCAAGTATTTCAACAGCCCGGAAAGCATCCTGTACAACAAGAGCCGTTCACTCTACGGGGTCTTCCATGCGAAGAAGTCGATCGTGGAGCAGGAGCTCTGCTACCTGGTGGAAGGCTACACCGACGTGATCTCGCTGCACCAGTCGGGGATCACCAATGTGGTGTCCAGCAGCGGTACCAGCCTTACGGAGGATCAGGTGCGTTTGATCAAGCGCTATGCTCCCACGGTGTGCATCCTGTACGATGGTGACCCGGCCGGTATGAAGGCGAGCCTGCGCGGCATCGATCTGGTGCTGAAGGAAGGGCTCAACGTGAAGGTGGTCACCTTCCCCGAAGGAGAGGACCCGGACAGTTTCGCCAAGTCGCACGGCAGCGAAGAGGTCCAGACCTACCTCACCTCCACGGCCCAGGATTTCCTCGTGTTCAAGGCCGGGTTGTTGATGGCGGAAGTGGGGGAGGATCCGGTGAAGAAGGCCGGGGCCATCCACGATATCGTGGAGAGCATCTCGTTGGTGCCCGACCATGTGTTGCGCTCGTTGTATGTGCAGCAGTGCAGCCGCCTGCTGCAGATCAACGAGCAGGCGCTCATCAGCGAAATGAACAAGGTCCTGCGCAAGCAGTACCGCAAGAAGCTGGGCGGCGATCAGCCGGTCCCCGAGGAAATGGTGGCGCCCGAGATCGCCCCACAGCAGACCGTCGTGGAGGACCTCGGCACCGCGCCGCAGGAACGCGATCTGTTGCGTGTGCTGCTCACTTACGGACACGAGCGCATCGTGGCCACCTTCCAGGAAGAGGACGGGACCCCTGCCGAGGAGGAGACCACCGTGGCCGAACTAATGTTCGAAATGCTGGCCCTCGATGATCTGCTCTTCGATGAACCCCTGTTCCGCGAGATCTACCTGGACTATCGCCACAACTCCAACCTGGGCGGTACCGTGGACCCTTCGCGCTACGTAGGGCACGAGGAGGAGAACTGGCGCCGCACCGCCATCGATCTTCTGGCGGAACGGCACGTGCTCAGTGTGAACTGGAAGGAACGCCATAAGATCCATGTGAAGCGCGAAGGCGAGATGCTGCAGGACGCGTTGGAGGAAGCCATCGACATCCTCAAGGAACGGCGCGTGGACCGCATGCTGAAGGACCTCGACCAAAAACTGGTGAGCGCCGAATACACCGAACAGTTGATGATCCTGGCAGAGAAGAACCGGGTCATCCCCATCAAGGTGAAGCTCTCCAAAAAGACAGGCCGCGTGGTGGTCAGCTGAGTTCCGATCCCGTTCGTTCGCGCCTTTCGGACCAACAACGGGGCCCGGTTACCTTCGCCGCATGGGGGTCCATCACCATGCGCACCACGAACATGCGCACGGCCATGCGGGCAATGCCAGCACACAGGCCTTGCGGCTGGCATTCTTCCTGAACCTGGGCTTCACCGTGGTGGAAGTGGTCGGCGGCCTGTGGACCAACAGCGTGGCGGTGCTCACCGATGCGGTGCATGACCTGGGCGATTGTATCGTGCTGGGTGCCGCCTGGTACCTGCAGGGCATGTCGCGCCGCGGACGCGATGCACGGTACAGTTACGGTTACGCACGCTACAGCATGCTGGGCGGTTGGTTCACCTCGCTGGTGCTCATCGTGGGCGCCGTGTTCATGTTCAGCGTTTCCATTCCCCGCCTGCTCGATCCGGTGCATCCGCACACCACCGGGATGATGGGCATCGCCTTGTTCGGACTGCTGATGAACGGCCTCGCTGCCTGGCGCCTGCACGGGGGTACGACACTGAACGAGCGGGGGGCCTACTTCCATTTGCTGGAGGATGTGCTGGGCTGGGCGGCCGTGCTGGTGGGTGCGGTCATCATCCACTTCACCGGCTGGGCCGTGGCGGACCCATTGCTCAGCATGGCCATCAGCATGTACATCCTGGTGAACGCGATCCGCACCTTGCGCCGTGGCACGGGGATCCTGATGCAGGGGATCCCACCCGGCCTCGATCTGGATGCCGTGCGCACACGGCTGCTCGCCATTCCGCACGTGGAAGATCTGCACGACCAGCACACCTGGACGCTCGACGGAACCTTTATCGTCCATACCGTACATATCGTGGTGGGCGATGCGGACCTGGCCCAAGCTCGTGCGGTCAAACAACAGGTCCGATCTGAACTGATGTCCATGGGCATCCACCACGCCACCATCGAACTGGAATGGCGCGACGAGGACTGCGCGTTGGAAATGCACTGATACCTTCGTCGCACCGATACCCTCCGACCATGACGATCCGCTTCACGATCCCCTGCCTCGCACTTGCAGCGCTAAGCCTCTCCTCCTGCGTAGCGAAGAAGAAGTATCTCGCCGCCACGGACCATGTCCAACGCCTGCAGACGGACAGTGTGCGATTCGAGAGTCAATTGGACGAACAACGGACCCTGATCGGCGGCCTTCAGGATACCCTGCAACATCGCGATGGAGAACTGCAAACAACACGCTCACAGCTTGCCGATCGCGAGGCCCTGCTGGCACGGAAGGAAAGCGAGTTGGTGGACAAGGCCATGCGCATGGACGACCTCACCCGCAAGCTCGATGCACAGACCTCTGCATTGACCGGTCTGCGCAAGAAGGTGGCCGACGCACTTGTGAACTTCAAGAGCGACGAGCTTACCGTTTCCATGAAGGACGGCAAGGTCTACGTGTCATTGAGCGAGAAGCTGTTGTTCAAGAGCGGAAGCGCCGAGGTGGATCCCAAGGGGAAGGAGGCCATCGGCCAACTGGCACAAGTGCTCAATGCCAATGCGGACATCGGTGTGCTGGTCGAAGGACACACCGATACCATCCCCATGGCCGGTGGTCGTTTCAAGGACAATTGGGAATTGAGCACGGCGCGGGCCACAAGCATCGTACGCATCCTCACGGTGGACCATGCCCTCCCTCCCGACCGCGTCACTGCTGCGGGGCGGGGCGAATGGATCCCCGTGGCGAGCAACCAGGATGCCGAGGGGCGCGCCCGCAACCGGCGTACGGAGATCATCCTCACGCCCGACCTGAAGGAGCTTTTCCAGCTGGTGGGCGAACAGTAGACCGCTCTACTTCCCGCGTCCAGCGCGGAACCCCTTTCCTTCGGCGCGCTACTCGTCTATTTTGGGCGACATGCGCTCCCTGCTCCTGTTCCTGGCCTGCATGGCATCGGCACAGGTTTATGCGCAGGACATCCTGCTGATCAATGAACTGCAGGCCGCCAACCACGGCACCATTGCCGACGGCGCTGGACTTACGCACGACTGGGTCGAGGTGTTCAATCCCGGACCGGCGCCGGTGGATCTCCAGGGCATGCGCCTCATATCGGGCTTGCGGCAACATCATTTCCGCCATGCGTTGATCGTACCTCCAGGTGGTCATCGCATACTCTGGTGCAGTGGTCTGCAGGGCGACGGTGCTCATGTCTCGTTCAAGCTGCCACGCTCCGGTGGTTCGTTGTTGTTGATCGCCACGGACGGCACCACGATCCTTGACATGTTCACCTGGACCGCGTTGGAAAGTGGCATCAGCATGGGGCGCCTGCCCGATGGTGGCAAGGCTTGGAGCTACTTCCCGACCCCCACGCCGGGCGCGGCCAATAGGACGGATCACGCACGTCGCGAAAGGACATCCGTTCCTGTCGCCGAGCCGACCGCAGGGCATTTTGCAACACCGATAAACGCGCAACTGAAGGGGGACGATGGTGTGGTGATCTATTACACGATGGATGGTTCAGCGCCCGATACCATGAGCAGCTTTCGCTATGAAGGCCCGATCGCCATGGACGCGAACACCGTGCTACGCGCACGTGCTTTTGCAGTCGGCCACATTCCCGGCCCTGAGCTTCACGGTCTGTACACCTTCGGTTCCCAACACCCCCATCCACTCTCCCTGGCCCTGTCTCCGGAGGCCCTTTATGACGGGAAGCGCGGCATCGACACCCCCGGTCTTCATCAGAACCACACGCGCGATGGCAAAGCCTGGGAGCGCGCCGCTTCGGTGTCGCTGCCTTACGCGCCGGAGGGGGCCGGTGTCGGAATACGCATTGCCGGGAGTGGTTCACGCGGTCTCGCCAAACGCTCCTACAAACTGTATGCGCGAAGCCGGTACGATAGTCCCGACAAGGGTATTCCCTTCCCGGACGGCTCCTACCATGATGAAGCGATGCTGCGCGCGGATGCTTCCCCGCATGCCTTTCTGCGCAACCGGTTGATGGAGATCCTCGTCACACGCCACGGACTGCACGTGGATGTGCAGCCTTCCACACCGGTGACCCTGTACCTCAACGGGCGCTACCGTGGACTATATCGCCTGATGCCACCGAAGGATGCCCAGTGGCTGCGCCGGATCAGTGGTGCAGGTTCCGTGGATGTGGTGGAGGGTCCTGCCTCGAACACGCTTTCCGGCCGTGGTGCCGATCACCGCAGTGCTCTGGAACTGCTCGTCAATGGAGCGCCTCTGGAGGAGCTTGGAACGCGCATCGACATGAGCAGCCTGATCGACCTGGCCGCCTTGGACCTGTACATGGGCCGCGCCGACCACGACCTCAACGTACGCGCTCATCGCCCGCGCGAAACCGGAGGTCTGTGGCGTTGGGTGCTGTTCGACATGGACCTGTGGGCGCCTGCTGCGGAGAACAGTGTGGAGCGCATGTGCAGTGCCACCGTGCCTGAAACACCCTTCGTACCCCAGTTGCTGGCACACCCCGAACTGCGTCCGCTCCTGCTCGCGCGCATCACCGCCCTACAGGCTGCCGTGTTCGCCCCGGCACAAGTACGGCGCATTGCCGACAGCCTGTACCACGCGCATGAGGATGCGCTTCTGGCGGACCATCGGCGCTGGGAACTGGAACTGGGCAACCCGCACCCGGTCGAAAGTTCGAAGGCGATGGATGCCTTCCTGAATGAACGACCCGCCCACCTGATGCGCCACCTCGCCAGAAAGAGCGGCCACCCGCTGCGGTCGGTGCGCATCGATGTTCCACCGGCGGATCAGGCTCGGATCCTCATCGAAGGACTGGAGCTGGCACCCGGTCGTCATGAGGTACGCTGCTTCGCAGGAGTCCCGGTTCGGATGGAAGCGATCCCTGCTGTCGGCCACGAATTCGCAGGATGGAAAGGTGCGGACGATGCCGGGCGGGTGTTCACCATGGATGCCGGTCGCACCTCGCTGCTCCGGGCCATGTTCAGGCCCGTGCTTCCTTGAGCGTGATCAGGCCGTCACTTCCTGCAACAACGAACGGAAGAGGAAGAGACCATCGGTATTGCCCAGACGCTCGTCCGAAGCGCGCTCCGGGTGTGGCATCATACCGAAGACATTGCGGGTGCGGTTGCAAACACCGGCAATGTTCTCCTTGCTTCCGTTGGGATTGGCCATGGACGAGATACGTCCTTCGGCATCGCAGTAGCGGAAAAGCACCTGATCGCCGTCGTGCATGGCTTTCAACGTGGCGGCATCCGCGTGGTACCGGCCTTCGCCGTGCGCGATCGGGATCTTCAACGCACGATCGGGCACCGCAGCCGTAAGCACTGTTTTGCGTGTGGCAGGTCGAATGTGGATGTTGCGTGCGATGAACCGCTGATCCTCGTTGTGCAGCAGCGCTCCGGGCAACAAGCCGGCCTCGCAAAGCACCTGGAATCCGTTGCATACACCGAACACCAGTCCGCCGCGCTCGGCATGGCGGACCACTTCCTGCATGATGGGTGAGAAGCGTGCGATCGCACCGCTGCGCAGATAATCCCCGTAGGAGAATCCACCCGGCAGCACCACCACGTCCACGCCTTTCAGATCGTGTTCCTTGTGCCACAGGCGCTCCACGAGCTGGCCCAGCAACGCACCCAGCACATGGACCATGTCCTCATCGCAATTGGATCCAGGGAAGGTGACGACACCGAATTTCATGCTTCTCTCACTGCGGCCTGAATGGCCCTACAGCGCAGCGAAGGTAGCGCCGTGGCGGAGAAGCGTTGTTGTCCAACGCAGGCGATCGTCAATGGCCCCACTGCATCCAGGCACCCAGCACCAGCAGGGCGACGATGGCGCTTTCGGAAAGCCACTGGCGCCGCGACCCCTGCACGGCCTGGGCAAGGAACACGGCCAGCGGTGCGGCCAGCAGCACCGGTGGGGAACTGCGATCGATGATCCGAAGCAGCACCACGATCACCAGCAATGCGGCTTGGAAGGCCATGAAGGAGGAACGCAGGTTCTTCTGGCGCATCACTCCGCGTTGGTAACTACCCGCGTAGGACCACAACGACACCACCAACATCGCTCCGATGACGAGATACAAGAGGACACGCTGCGCAGCCTGGGTCGGTGGCGCCGGAGGCTCCATCGACGCGAATTGCACGATGGTGAGCAGGGGGCGCCAGGGCGTTGCGCCTATCACATGGAGCACAGTGCCCGTGAGGTAGAACGCCAATGCAAAAGCAAGCACAGGCACCACATACTCGCGCCACTTGAAGGGGCGGATCACGGATGCCGAAGCCCACAGCACCACCACCAGGAAAGCATAGGGCAGGTGGAACAGGGCGGCAATACCCAGCAGCAGACCTGCATCGAACAAGGCTCTGAGCGCCGGGCCTGTGTTGTTGATGGACCAGCAGTTCCGCAGGGCCACGATCACGAAGGGCATGCCCGCCAAGGCCGGGTCCAGGATCGGGCCATTGTTGAAGGCGGCCAGCAGGATGGGAAAGAGCAGGGAGGGCAGGTGACCACGCCGTTCCATGATCTCCGCATCACCCGCCAGACCCGTCAACTGGATGGACAACAGCATGATGAGCATCATGCCGACCATGCCGGAGACCCAGGGAGCCGTCATGACCAGGCGTTCCAGGATGCCATACAGCGGCATCACATTCCCGGTGGGTTGGTAAGCCTCGCCCAATGCAGAGGCGAACAAGGCCACCACGATCACCGGTATGGCGAAGAGGATGGCGGGTTGGTTGCTGCGGAACAGGCCGGCGAGCATGGTGGTCGTTCAATTCAGGGACACGCCCGGCCGTGGCTCCATCCCGCTATATTTGTCCGGTCCAAGCGCACGCACGATGCAAGAGATCTCCTTCGCCATTGCCCGGGTCCTAGAGGCCACGTTCACCATCCTGCCCGCCCTGGGTTGGTTCCCTGTCATCGCGTTCTCGTTGATCATGTTCCTGGGCTTCGTGTACTGGCTGATGCTCCAAGGCCGCTACAACCGCAAGGCGAAGCGGGACGGCACCATCGCCTGATCGCTCAGGTGCGTTGATGGGCTCCTTTGGGCACCGGCATCCGCACCAGGTCGTGGCCGATGTCGCTGCGCATGTACTTCCCTTCGTAAGCGATCAGTGAGGCATTGCGGTAAGCCGCCAGGATCGCCTGTTCCAGGTCCTTGCCGAACGCGGTGACAGCCATCACACGACCACCGTTGGTCACCAGCTTATCGCCTTTCATGGCGGTGCCCGCCTGGAACACGTACGCATTTTGCACCTGTTCCAGACCCACGATGGCTTTGCCTTTTTCAAAATCGCCCGGGTAGCCCTCCGAGGCCAGCACGATGCTCACGGCGGTGCGGTCGTCCACATCCACGTGGCGTTCGCTGAGCGTCCCTGATGCAATGCCTTCGAAAAGGTCCAGCAGATCGCTGCGCAGACGCGGAAGTATCGCCTGTGTTTCGGGATCACCCAGACGCACGTTGTATTCGATCACGTAAGGTTCGCCGTTCACGTTCATCAAACCCATGAACAGGAAGCCGTTGTAGGCGATGCCGTCCTTGCGCAGGCCGCGCACGGTGGGCGCTGCGATGCGGTCGTGCACCTTCGCCATGAAGTCGCGGTCCGCGAAGGGGGCTGGTGATACCGCACCCATGCCACCTGTGTTGGGACCGGTGTCGCCCGCACCGATGCGCTTGTAGTCCTTGGCACTGGGCAGCATTTTGAAGGACTCGCCATCGGTGATCAGGAAGGCGCTGAGTTCCACGCCATCGAGGAATTGCTCCATCACCACACGCTCTCCGGCGGCACCGAAACGGCCGCCTTCCAGCATGTCCTTCAGTACGGCGGCTGCCTCCTTGCGGTCCTTGGTGATCACCACGCCCTTGCCGGACGCCAGCCCATCGGCCTTGATCACGTAAGGTGCGGGCATCACGTCCAGGTGTGCGATGGCCTCTTTCAACTGGCCCTTCACGAAGGTGCGGTGTGCGGCCGTGGGGATGTTGTGCCGGAACATGAACTCCTTCGCGAAGTCCTTGCTGCCTTCGAGGCGCGCTCCCTCCGCCTTGGGTCCGATCACCGTCACCTTCCCCTGCAAGGCGGGGTCGGCGGCGATGCGGTCGTGCAGGCCATCCACCAACGGACCCTCAGGGCCCACCACCACGATGCGGATGCGCTTCTCCAACAGGAACGTGCGTAGCGCCTTTGCGTTGTGCAGGTCCAGCTCCACATTGCGACCATGCCGCACGATGCCCGGATTGCCGGGCGTGACGTACAGTTCATCGAGCAGTGAGCTCTGCGCAAGTTTCCACGCCATGGCGTGCTCCCTACCACCTCCGCCGATCAACAGTACGTTCATGCTGGATGCCTTTCCCGCAAAGGAACAGTGCCTGTGGCGGGGCACGAAATGTTGTTTTCAACAGATCGGGGGAAGCACTGTAAAACGAAGCGCCGTGTCCCTCGGAAAGAACACGGCGCCTCGGTGTGAAAAGTGGATCCTAGTGGGTGTGTGCCGCACGCTTGATGCTGCACCCGATGTTGCGCGTGGTGGCCGGGTCGATGGTACCGCCGCCGGTCATGGCGGTGATGGCGTTCTTCAACCAGTGCTCCTTCACCTCGCCGACCTTGCCCACGTTATCGTCGATCGCACCCTTGTAGGCGAGGGTCATGTCCTTGTTGAAGAGGAACACGTGCGGCGTGGTGCGTGCCCCGAAGGCATCGGCCACCACATGGTTGGCATCCAGGAGGTAGTGTCCGCTCATGCGTTTCTCCTGGTAGCGCTTCTCCATGTCGGCGAAACCATCGCCTTCGCCGCGCTTCATTTCATTGCTGTTGATGAAGGCCACACCCAGGCCGAAGCGGGTGCTGAAGGCGGCCAATTCCGGATAACGGCCCTCCCAACCGTCGCTGCCTTCCGATCCGATCACGAAGGGGCAGGTGTTGCAGGTGAAGATCACCAACAGGCCGTTCTGGCCGGCGATCTCCTTCAGGGATAGCTCCTTGCCCGTGACGTCCTTCATCTTCTGGTCGGCCGCAGGTAGAGCAGCACCGATCTTCAGGTCGGGAAGCGGGTCGTGGGGTGCAGCGGCCATCAGGCCGAAGAGAACCAGGGAAACGGACTTGATCAGCATGGTACGTAGGGGATTTTCGTTTGAGGAAGCCGAAGGTACTTACAACCACCGGGCCACATCCAGCCGACAATGTACGCAGTGGATGGGATCGGCAGGGTAGTGACGGAGAACAGGGCTCGGAGGTCGCCCGAGGGTTTGGATATGGAGCGGGGAAGGAATGCAATTGGAACGCGGAGGCGCAGGGGCGCGGAGGATAGTGCGATCGCCCTGAAGCAGAGATGCGGAGAGGAACCGCCTTGGTGCAGGGACCTACTTTCGCGGCGACTTGCTTGGCATTTCGCATGGGCTTCGAACTTCTTATCCCATTGGCCGCCTTGGGGGCGGCGCTGCTCACGCTCATCAGCGGCTTCGGCCTGGGCACCTTGCTGTTGCCGGTGTTCGCATTGTTCTTTCCGCTGGAATTGGCCGTGGCCCTCACCGCTGTGGTACACCTGCTGAACAACCTGTTCAAGTTCGGCCTGTTGTGGCGCGCTGCCGACCGCGGCGTGGTGCTGCGTTTCGGCGTGGCGGGTATCGTGGGTGCCTGGCTCGGCGCGGTCCTGCTCATGCGGTTGGAGGACCTGCCCTACCTCTACCCCGGCGTGAACGGTCCGGTGAGCACCACGCAACTGTTGATCGGTCTGTTGATGGTGGTGTTCGCCATCATGGAGCTCCTGCCCGGCGCGAAGAAGTGGGCACTCCCGCCGCAATGGCTGGTGCCGGGCGGCCTGCTCAGCGGTTTCTTCGGCGGGCTCAGCGGGCACCAGGGTGCCTTGCGCAGCATCTTCCTCTTGCGCAGTGGACTGGGCAAGGAGGCCTTCATCGCCACGGGCATCGCCATCGCCGTGCTGGTGGACCTCACCCGCATTCCTGTCTACCTGGCGCGTATGCCCCAAGGCCTGTTGCACGAGCAGGCCCTGCTGCTGACCATCACCGTGCTGGCCTCCTTCCTGGGTGCCTGGGGTGGCAAAATACTCATCCCGAAGATCACCTTCCGCACGGTGCAGGTGGTGGTGGGTATGCTGTTGCTGGGGATCGCGGGCGCGTTGTTGGCCGGGGTGATGTGAGCATTGCTCTGTGCATGCCCCGACGAAAGGTATCCTAAGGCCTCCTATGGTTTCAACACCACGCGCACCACCTCCAAGGTACGTCCATCGCGCAGCAATTCAACGCTATGCACACCGGCCGACATGCCGCGGATGTCCCACAAGGTCTGTCCTTGCGCACCCCCTGCCGTTAAGGTCTGCACCACCC
>JBGTIB010000007.1:0-39948 GCA_041745875.1 Flavobacteriales bacterium
CGGCAGCAGCGCACCCCGCTCGCACTCTACCCCTCGCCCACACAGGATGCTTTCCACTTCGATGCACCCTTGGCACTTGTCGGCGCTGTGCTGGTGGTGCGCGATGTCACCGGACGCGAAGTACTGCGCCAAGGCTTGGTGGCCGGGCTGAACCGGGTGGATCTACAGAGTGCCACGCCGGGTGTATATCTCTGCGAAGTGACCGCCAATAAGGGCCGCTATACGGGCAGGGTGGTGAAGGAGTGAAGACTTCCACTGAACGTTGCGAAGCCCTTGGGATGATCCCGGGGGCTTCGTGCTTTTGCAACACAACAGGCCGCTCGATGGTCGGGTGTTCAGCCATGGGGGTGTGCCCGACCGGAAAGCTGTGGACGATCCTGTCGCGCTTCACGCATGGTCCCCAGGATCCAGGAAGTACAGATCAGCAGTCCGGCCAGCAGTTGGATGTTGGCCGAGGGCCAATGCATCAGCTTGAACAGACCGCCCGTGACCAACAGCGCCAGGCCCATTGCAAGCAGCCCGGCCAGACGTGGCGCCCGCACGTCCTTCATGCGCAAGCCCGTGCGCTCTGAAAGCAGCAGGAACGAAGCCGCGCCCGCAGCACCATAGAGCATGAGCACGGATCCCGGAATGTGCAGCAAGTGCAACACCCCGCTCACCACCAGGAACCAGCCGACCACCCGCGTGATGGTCGTTCCCGTGGACAAGTATTCCTTCGATCGGACGAAGGCCAACAAGGTGGCAATGAGCACCAGGACTGCACCGGACAGGACCAGGATATTGGCGCCCGGCCAGTGAAATAATTTGAACAGCGAGCCGACCAGCAGGCCCGTGAAACCGAGGTGACGGAGGATGCGCATGAGGAGGGGGTTTGTTCCCTGAATGAAGAAGTGCCGGGAAGGTAACGGGGGCAGCGGGCTACTCCCGACCACTACCTATCGATCGGGCCAAATGCAACCTTGGAACCGGTCCGTTCCTGGCTACCCTCAGATCGACAGGCTGGAGGCCTGTCGGACGGAAGCCATCAACTCCTCCACCGCCTCCGACTCCACCGGAATGTCCTTGAACAGATCATCCGGCGCGCCGCTGGTCACCAGTACATCGTTCTCCAGGCGGATGCCCAGCTTCTCCTTGCGGATGTAGATGCCCGGCTCCACGGTGAAGACCATACCCTCGGCGATGGGCTCGTGCCATAGACCTACGTCGTTAACGTCCAATTGTAGGAAGCATATAGTTCCGTGTACATAAGCGGTCTTTGGCCAACGAAACCGTTGATCGACCGGGCGGTGCTACACTTTAGCATTACACCGAAAGACCAAAAAATGGACCTCGCTGGAATGGGCAATACCACCCGTTACATCGAACTTCGGTAGCGCTTCAAGCGGAGCAAGGGGCGATCCTGCTTGGTTCTTACTTGAATGCAGAACCTTTCATGAACACTCTTCGCAAAATCACGCCATTCTTCCGACCGATCATGTTCGGCGTGGCATTTCTTGGCGCCGCAACAGCCTGTTGGGGTCAAGCGCCGGGCGGGGTTACCTCCAATTTGTCGGTATGGTACAAAGCTGACCTGAACGTCGTGGGGGATCCGATCGATGCATGGAATACGAGCGGAGGTTGTGCGGTTGGATACCAACTCACACAAGGGGTTGCGGCGTATCGCCCATGTCTAAAAGCTGGGGACATGAACTACAAACTCTACAACTACAATCCCAGGGTGGGCTTCGATGCGGCCAACCTAACCTGGCTGGAGAACACATCCAACTCGCCTGACCTGTATGGAACAGACGGCAGCATCTTCCTGGTGAGCGATCACGACATAACCAACGCCACCGGGCTTAGTTACTCCGCGAATTTGACCACTCAACGGATCCAGTTGAAGCCCACGTTCAGATTGCAGACATCCACAGGCCTGTTCGGATACACTGCTGATTTCACCCCGCCGACAGAGTACCCCGTCAATTCCGCTGCGATGTTCACGATCTGGGGCCTTGGCTCTGGCGCCATGCATAGATTGAACTCGTTCCCCATCGCATGTAGTTTTTGTGGGGTCCCGCTCTACAATCCGTCCATCGCACTGGGCCTGCACGTAGGCCGAAATGCAGCGGGGGCCGGAGGCGAATATCTGGACGGCGAATTGGGCGAGATCATTTTCTACAAAGGGCCGTTGACCACAGCGGAGGTGGACTTGATCGAATCGTACCTCGCGGTGAAGTATGGTATTACCCGTGGTGGGAATATGGGCTTGGATGCCGCGTACAATTATGTGAGTGCGAACGGTACGATCATCTGGGATAAACCCTTGAACACGGGGTACAACAATGATATAGCCGGTATCGGCAGGGATGATGCCAGCGCGCTGATCCAGCGGCAGTCCATTAGCGTGAACGTTGGTGAGTCCGCTTCCGTCGGTCTGGTAAGCTTGGATGCGAGCAACGCGAGCAACGGTAATTCGTTCGACTCCGACGATTCCTTCCTGTTGTGGGGCAACAACGGGCTATCCCATCAAACGGACTTCTCCGACCCCATCAGCTTCATGAACCTACCTCCGGGCATTGAAGCCAGGATCCAACGGATATGGAAGTCACAGGCAACGAACTTCAGCCAACTGGTCACGGTCGGTTTCGAACTTTCTGCCTTGGTCGGCTATATGCCCATCGGCAACCTACGCTTGCTCGTGGATGACGATGGTACGGACTGGTCGAACGCTGTGGTGTACAGCGACGCTGTCCTCGATGGGAACCGGATCGAGTTCGCTGGGGTAACGTTGAATGCTGGGCGGCCATACTTTACGTTGGCAACAACCAATTATCTGACCACCCCACTGCCGATCCAACTGTTGTACTTCTCTGCAAGACCAGCCGAGTCCGATGCTGTTCAGTTGGACTGGGCCACGGCAAGCGAAACGAACAATGCGTGGTTCGACGTGGAGCGCAGTTGGGATGACATGAACTACGAGAGCCTGGGTGGACTCCCGGGTGCCGGTAATTCATTGACACGGCTTGATTACCGTTTCATGGACCGGGCACCATTGCCAGGCACGAACTATTACCGCATCAAGCAGGTGGATCTCGATGGGGCTATCACCTACACGGAGGTGCGCGCCGTGACCATGGAACGGAGCGGGACCATCAGCGTGTTCCCAAGCCCCGCGAGTGATGTGGTCCATATCGTTGGGCTCGAACCCGAAGAGCAGCTCGCGGTGGAACTGTTCACGGCCGCCGGCGCGCAGGTTACACTCCCGAACAATGCACTTAGCGAGGGCTTGTTCGATGTGAGCACGCTACCGCAAGGGGTCTACTTGATCCGCGTTGGTGATAGGGTGACTAGGTTCGTTAAGGAATGAGATCAGCCATAAGGGAGATCCTTTGCGCATGATAAGAGACGATGTTGTTAGATCGTCGAACCGAAGCACATAGCGAATTAACGCCGTGCGACTTGCACAGGTCCGCGAAGCGCTGGCGTTGGTTGTGGATGAGGTCGGAGGGCATGGAGCGAAGTTAGGGTGGACGCAACTTGCTGATTTGATGTCGAACTCACGCCTCCTACCTAGCAACCTCCTCCACCTTCTTCCAATCCACGAACTCCTCCGTCAGCAAACGGTGCCTCAGATGGTCCTTTATCTGAATGATGAGCAACGCGGAGCAACCGCACGCCGCGCCGATGAGGAAGCCACCGACCACAGGGAACATATCCATGTAGATCCATACTGCCCCAATGAATATGCAGACCATGACGATCACTGGAAATAGACTCCTCCTCCCGATCGACCTCCCGAGCGCACGCCGAAAGGAGGTTGAGGATTTGCGATCCTCCAAGACCATCCGAGCGTATGTCTTACTGTCCATTGGGCACTTGTCATTGAATTCTTGCCTCCGTCAGATTGACAGACTGGAAGCCTGTCGGACGGAAGCCATCATCTCCTCCACCTCTTCCGCCTCCACCGGGATCTCCGTGAACAGGTCATCCGGCGCGCCGCTCGTCACCAGCACATCGTTCTCCAGGCGGATGCCCAGCTTTTCCTCGCGGATGTAGATGCCAGGCTCAACGGTGAAGACCATGCCCTCGGCGATGGGTTCGTGCCACAGGCCCACGTCGTGTACGTCCAGGCCGATGAAGTGGCTGGTGCCGTGCATGAAGTACTTCTTGTACAGCGGGCGCTCCGGGTCCTGATTCTTCACATCGGTCTTGTCCAGCAGACCCAGGCCGATCAACTCGCTTTCCATGATGCGGCCCACCTCCTTGTGGTACTCGGCCAGGATCGTTCCGGGGCGCAGCAGTGCGGTGGCCTCATCCTTCACGCGCAGCACGGCATTGTACACCGCGCGTTGGCGATCGGTGAAACGGCCGTTCACGGGCAGGCAGCGCGTCAGGTCGCTCGCGTAGCCACCGTACTCGCAACCGAAGTCCATCAGGATCACATCGCCATCCTGGCACACCTGGTCGTTGGTGATGTAGTGCAACACGCAGGCGCTGTAGCCGCTGGCGATGATCGGCGTGTAGGCATGCCCGCGCGAGCCGTTGCGCAGGAACTCGTGGGTGATCTCCGCCTCGATCTCGTACTCCTTCACGCCGGGTTTGATGAAACCGCACACCCGCTGAAATGCCTTGCCCGTGATATTCACGGCCTTGCGCATCTGCGCCACTTCCTCGCTCGTCTTCACGCTGCGGATGCGGTGCATGATCGGCGCGCTGCGCTTTAGTTCGTGCAACGGGTAACGCTCGCGTAGCACCTTGTTCAGCCGCTCCTCGCGCGTCTCCACTTCGTTGCCTTGGCGCAAGTGCTCGTTGCTGTTCAGGTACAATTTCTCGGCCTGCGGCATCAATCGTTTCACCGTGGCTTCGTAGGCGCTGGTCCACAGCACGGTGGCGATGCCGCTCAGCGACGTGGCCTCGGCCTGCGTGAACTTGGCACCCTCCCAGATCGCGATGTGCTCGTTGGTCTCGCGCACAAAAAGGATCTCGCGGTCCTTCGCGTCCACTGCATCAGGGAACAGCAGCAGCACGGTCTCCTCCTGGTCGATGCCCGTGAGGTGCAGGATGTCCGTGGCCTGCTTGAACGGCAAGTGCCCGTCGGCGCTGGTGGGCATCACGTCGTTGCTGTGGAAGATGGCAAGCCCGCCTTTCTCCATCTGCTGGCGGAAACGGGCGCGGTGCTCGCGGTAGGTGGCGGCGGTGAGGGGGGTGTAACGCATGGTATTCGCCGAAGCTTTAGCGGAGGTGAATGGGGCGAAGGTAGAGAGCGAGGTGTGAGGGTTGAAGTGTTAGTGCTGAGCTGTGAAGTGGCGTCATCTCCTCGAATACCTTGAAGTATTCATCGAACGCGTACATCCGTCCCCACTTGCTTCCTGTGTCACATCTTCAATCCACCCAGCCCGCCAGTATCTTCTTCAACTGCTCGACCAACGGCGGCACATAGTCGGTAGCAATGTGGTGGATCGTGCGGTCATCCAGGGCGTAGTAGTCGTGGACGATCTTGTGGCGCAGACCTTGGATCTTGAACCACTCCACTTCAGGATGCTTTTTGACCAGCAAATCGGAAACATGGTACGCCGCTTCGCCGATGACCTGTAGCCGGTAGACCGTCGCATCGCGTTTGTCCCATCAGCCAGGAAGTCCTCGACATCCACACCCTTTAGACTCGCAACGGTCCGTTCCGCAGCTTCGAGCATGTCGATAAGACGCACCTTATCGCTGCGCTCAGACATAGGTTAGGTCCTTCTGGATGAACTCCATGTAATGCGGCTTTACGGCGGTCCGCATCACCAGATCCACCTTCCGCGAAACGATGTTCGCAAGATCCTGCTCCAGATCGAAGAACTCCATGCCGATGGGACGTTCGAACTCCACCACGATGTCCACATCGCTATCAGGCCGGAAGTCGTCTCGCGTGGCAGAGCCGAAGACGGCCATGCTCTTCAGGCCATACTTGGCGAAGAGGCGGGCGCGCTCGCGGCGCAGGACGGAGAGTATGTCGGAGAGCGTACCCATTGCGAGAACAAATATCGGCAGCATGCTGCGATGAGCGTTACGCGGCCTGGCGGCCGGCAGACGTGTCGCGTCGCTGGCCGCTTGCCGCTAACCTAAGCCCCCGCCTGCTACCTTCGCGCCGCGAACGCTATCACCCCGTTCGTTGTTGCATGTCCATGGCACGATCGGCGCTACTCGGTTCCTCACTGGCGAAGAAATACTGGATGGCCCTGACGGGCCTTTTCCTTTGCATCTTCCTGATCACCCACCTGGCCGGGAACCTGCAACTGCTGGACATGAGCCCCGATGGGCAGCTCCAGTTCAACGCCTACGCCAAGTTCATGACCACCTTCCCGCTCGTGAAGGCGGTGAGCTACCTCCTTTACGCGAGCATTTTGTTCCACGCCTTCGATGGTTTCCTGCTGGTGATCCAGAACCGGAGGGCACGTCCGGTGAAGTACCGCTACGAGAAGCCCAGTGCCAACAGCACGTGGTACAGCCGCCAGATGGCCCTGCTCGGCACATTGATACTGGTGTTCCTGGTGATCCACATGAAGCGTTTCTGGTACGAGATGCATTGGGGGCCATTGGGCCTGGATGCCAATGGCAACAAGGACCTGTACACCGTGGTCGCAGCCGCCTTCTCCGAACTCTGGTACGTGGCCTTGTACGTAGTGATGATGGCGGCACTGGCCTTCCACCTGTTGCACGGCTTCGCCAGTTCGTTCCAATCACTCGGCCTGAACCACCCGCGCTACACGCCGATCATCAAGAACGTGGGGGTGTTCTTCGCCGTGGTCGTGCCCATCTTCTTCGCCCTCATCCCGGTGTGGATGTTCGTGAACCGTTGATCCCCAGCCCACATGCCACGCGCCAGTTATCAATTGTCAGTTCTCCGGAAGCCGCGCCGGAAGCCTGACAACGGACAACGGACAACCGACAACCGCATTCCATGAGCACGCTTGACAGCAAGATCCCTCCCGGCCCCATCGATAAGAAGTGGACCGACCACAAGGGCCATATCCGCATCGTGGCACCCGCCAACAAACGCCGCATTGATGTGATCGTGGTGGGCACCGGTCTGGCCGGTGGTGCTGCAGCCGCTTCCCTGGCCGAGATGGGCTACAACGTAAAAGCCTTCTGTTTCCAGGATAGCGCCCGTCGTGCCCACAGCATCGCAGCACAAGGTGGTATCAACGCCGCGAAGAACTACCAGAACGACGGCGACAGCGTGTACCGCCTGTTCTACGATACTGTGAAGGGTGGCGACTACCGCGCCCGTGAAGCCAACGTGCATCGCCTGGCGGAGGTGAGCGCGAACATCATCGATCAGTGCGTGGCCCAGGGTGTGCCCTTCGCCCGTGACTACGGTGGATTGCTGGACAACCGCTCCTTCGGTGGCGTACAGGTGAGCCGCACGTTCTACGCCCGCGGACAGACCGGCCAGCAGTTGTTGCTCGGTGCCTATAGTGCGCTGATGCGCCAGGTGGGCAAAGGCGCGGTGCAGATGTACGACCGTCACGAGATGCTCGATGTGGTCGTGGTGGATGGCAAGGCACGCGGCATCATCGCCCGCAACCTGATCACCGGCGAGATCGAACGGCATGGAGCACATGCAGTTCTTCTATGCACCGGCGGTTACGGCAACGTGTTCTTCCTGAGCACGAATGCCATGGGCAGCAACGTCACGGCCGCATGGAAGGCGCACAAGCGCGGGGCCTTCTTCGGCAATCCCTGCTACACCCAGATCCACCCCACTTGCATTCCTGTGAGCGGCACGCACCAGAGCAAGCTGACACTGATGAGCGAATCGCTGCGAAACGACGGCCGCATCTGGGTGCCTGCCAAGTTGGAAGATGCGCAGGCGATCCGCGAGGGCCAGAAAAAAGGTGGCGACATTCCCGAGGCCGACCGCGACTACTACCTCGAGCGTCGTTATCCGGCCTTCGGCAACCTGGTGCCACGCGATGTGGCCAGCCGGGCCGCCAAGGAGCGCTGTGATGCAGGTTTCGGCGTGAACAAGACAGGCGAGGCAGTGTATCTCGATTTCGCTGCGGCGATCGAACGCTACGGCAAGCTGGAAGCCAACGTGCAGAAGATCGACAACCCCAGCAAGGAACTGATCCGCGAGCTCGGCGAGAAAGTGGTGAGCGACAAGTACGGCAACCTCTTCGACATGTACCAGAACATCGTGGGCGAAGATCCCTACAAGGACGCGATGAAGATCTACCCCGCCGTACACTACACCATGGGCGGCCTGTGGGTGGATTACAACCTGCAGACCACCGTACCCGGCCTCTTCGCTTTGGGCGAGGCCAACTTCAGCGACCATGGTGCCAACCGCCTCGGTGCTTCAGCGCTCATGCAAGGCCTGGCCGATGGCTACTTCGTGGTGCCCTACACTGTGGGCGATTACCTGGCCGACGACATCCGCACCGGCCCTATCGATACCAAGTGTCCGGAGTTCGATGCCGCAGAGAAAGAGGTGACCGATCGTATCATTCACTTCATCAACAACAAGGGCACCAAGCCGGTGGATGACTTCCATCGTGCCATGGGTAAGGTGATGTGGGACAAGTGCGGCATGGCCCGCAACGCCGAAGGTTTGAAGCAGGCCATTCAGGAGATCCGCGCCATCCGCGAAGATTTCTGGCAGAACGTGCGTGTTCCGGGTTCCGCAGACAGTTTCAATCAGGAACTGGAGAAGGCCGGACGTGTAGCCGACTTCCTGGAACTGGGCGAACTGATGTGCGTTGATGCACTGAACCGCAACGAAAGCTGCGGCGGCCACTTCCGCGAGGAATACCAGAGCCCCGATGGCGAAGCCCTGCGCGATGACGAGAACTATGCGCACGTGTCTGCCTGGGAATGGAACGGCGATCCGAGCACATCGAACCTGCACAAGGAGGCTTTGAAGTTCGAGGTGGTGAAATTGACACAGCGGAGTTACAAGTGAGAGAGTGCGAGGGTGAGAGGGTGAGAGGGTGTATGAGTTGGAGGGTGTGTGGCAGTATCAAAGACCTGAAAATGAACAACCATGACCAACGAAGAGGAAGGCAAGAAGTGGCATCTTGAATATCCCGAGATCGGTGGGGACTTGAGCATGGTAAGCGAGCCGGGTTCGGACAAGCTTGCACAGAACTTCAAGGACTTCCGTGTTTGGCAGCAAGGACAGGAGCTGGTGAGGATGGTGTACAAGCTCACCGCGAAGTTCCCGAAGGAAGTGACATATGGTCTGACCTCTCAGCTTCGGCGAGCCGCCGTTTCCGTGCCATCGAACATCGCCGAGGGCTGGGGCCGGAACCGGACAGGCTATTTGAACCTTGGCCTTTGTTACTCGCGAGGATCGATCCACGAGGTGGAGTCGCAACTGTTGAACGCGAACGACCTTGAGTACCTGACCAAAGAAGAGACCGCACCCGTCATGGACCTCATCATGCGCTGTAGCTCAGGTCTGTTGAATTTCATGTCCAAACTAGAGCTCAAGCGATGACGAAGGCGCGCCCCCCTCGCACCTTCTCACTCTCGCACCCTTCAACCGCATTTCCATGCAATTGAACCTCAAGATCTGGCGCCAGAAAGGGCCGAAAGACAAAGGCCAGATGGTGACCTACCCGGTCAACAACGTTTCCGAGGATATGTCCTTCCTGGAGATGTTGGACGTACTGAACGACGACCTGGTGCGCAAGGGTGAGGACCCGATCGCCTTCGACCACGACTGTCGAGAAGGCATCTGTGGTGCGTGCAGCCTGTTCATCAACGGAGAGCCGCACGGCCCGGGACGCTTGATCACCACCTGCCAGCTGCACATGCGCAAGTTCAAGGACGGTGACACCATCCACGTGGAACCTTGGCGCGCCGAGGCTTTCCCTGTGATCAAAGACCTCGCGACCGACCGCAGTGCATTCGACCGGATCCAGGCTGCCGGTGGTTTCGTAAGCGTGAACACCAGCGGAAACCTGGTGGATGGAAACGCCGTGCCCATTCCGAAGGATGATGCCGACAAGGCCTTCGACGCCGCCACCTGTATCGGCTGCGGTGCGTGTGTAGCCACTTGCGTCAACAGCAGCGCCATGCTCTTCGTAGCCGCCAAGGTGAGCCAGTTCGCACTTTTGCCTCAAGGCCGCCCTGAGGCCAAGCGCCGTGTACAGGCCATGGTGGAGCAGATGGACAAGGAAGGTTTTGGCAACTGCAGCAACACCGGCGCCTGTGAGGTGGAATGCCCCAAGGGGATCAGCCTGGAGCACATTGCGCGTATGAATAGGGAGTATCTGGCGGCGAGTGTGACGAAGGAGTGAAACCTCCTATTTCACCAGCTTCACCGCCTGCGCAGGCGTAAGCACTGGGATCATATCCTGTTGCGTGAAATCCTTATCGTTGCTTACTATGGCATCCATGCGGCCAGCAGAGAGCGCTGCATGGAACTGTATAGCGTCCTCCAGGTCGTTCCAGCCACTATTCATCCCGGCTAAGAGGTCGCTTCTATCCACGGGAGCAACCACAAGAAGTGGTACAAGCCGGTTCATCTTCAGCAGCACCCTGTTCATGTCTTGTCCTGCTTTGCGGAAGGAGTACAAAGCATTTAGAACGGAGATCGAGGACAGAACAAGCTCGACCTTTCCACGCGGAACAAGCTTGATGAGCGCGTTGGCGTCTTCGTGGGACTTCCTGTCGGCTTGAAAGACATCGAAGAACACGTTCGTGTCCAAGAAGTACCTGGTCATTTCTTCGTACGCGACTTTCTCTTCTTCACTTCCTGCGGCTTGTACCCGAACGAATACGCAAGGCGGGGGTCATCCTGAAGATCCTTTTCGGTGAATTTTCCTGACAACCAAGTCCCCATCTCATCGATCCAGGCCAGATCATCTTCCTTTTTTAGAGCATCCCTCCGGTCCAATTCCTCCACCAGCTCATCCACGATGGCGCTCATGGGCTTCGCCTTACGAGCACCGGCCTTCCGCAGCATGGCAACGGTCTTCTTGTTGAGGCTGAGAGTGACCTTCGTCTTCATAGCAGAACAAATATACGTACGCTGGACAAGGACGTACATACGGATCATGCGGCCGCCGGATCCTGCCTGAGCATGGCACTCAGTGTGGCGTAGAGTTCAGGCAGATCATCCTTGAACTCTTTTGGGCGTTCGAAGAAGTACTCCACGGCCACGGCGAAGAATTCCGGCTGGTTGGTACCGGCATAGGTGCGCAGCAGGCGGCTCTTGCCGCTCTTGATACGCTCGATCTCGGCGTCGGCATGGTCGATCCAATCCTGCAGCAATTCGGGGTGTAGGAAGTTGTGCTCCCCGTTCTGGATCTTGTTCTCGAACCAGAGCGCATGGGCCATCTCGTGCAGGCCCACGTTGTGCGCGTCGCGGGTGTGCGCATAGCCATGAAGGAAGTCCTTCCATGAGAGGATGATCATGCCAGCCTTGGGCCGTACTTCGCCCAGATGGTCGCGACCGGTACTGCGCGAATGGTATGTGTCCGGATAGAGCACGATCGTCTCGAAGTGCTGCAACTCAACGTCGGAGAAGCCGAGCAGCAACTCGGCAGCACATGCGCCGATCATCACCTTCATCTCTTCTTCCACCCGCATGCCCACGCCACGCCATTCCTTGTCGTGGATGAAAGCGGCCACAATGCGTTCGAAGCGCTGCTTATCCTCCGACCCCAGCCGCTGGTAATGGATGGCATACTTGGCGAGAATGTCACGCTGCTTCGGAATAAGCCGTGGCCTGGCCCAGGCGGGGAAACCGAAGGCCTTCACATAGATCAATCCCACGACGAACACGGCCATCACCACGAGCCCGATCCAACCCGTGCCATCGTGCTCCTCCATCGCTTAGTAGCGCAGCTTATCCTCCTTGATCTTCCAGTCGTTGAACACTGCCCGGGCCTCATCGCGCAGCAGCAAAGCCTCCGTGGGAATGCGCCGCTCCTCAGGTGCCAAGGGCAGCTCGTCGTAGATCAACTGATCATCGAAGCCAGCATCCGCCGCATCCTCGCGGGTGGCAGCGAAGACGATGCGGTCGGGCCGCGCCCAGTAGATGGCGCCCAGGCACATGGGGCAGGGCTCGCAGCTGGTGTACAACGTGCAGCCGTCCAGTTGGAAATCCCCCAAGGCCTTGCACGCTTCGCGGATGGCAACTACCTCGGCATGGGCCGTGGGGTCGTTCGTGCTGGTAACACGGTTGTTACCACGGCCAATGATGCGGCCATCCTTCACGATCACACAACCGAAAGGGCCGCCCTCGTTGCGGTCCATGCCCTGGCGTGCGAGGGTGATGGCCTCCCGCAAGTATCGCTCGTCATTCGCGTCCATGGTTCCGAAGATCACCCTTTCAGGTCGATCCCCAACTCTTTCAACTGGATGACATCGATCCGGCTCGGCGCATCGATCATCACATCACGGCCCGCGTTGTTCTTCGGGAAGGCGATGAACTCGCGGATATCGCTGCGGCCTCCGAAGAGACTTACCCAGCGGTCGAAGCCGAAGGCGGCGCCACCGTGTGGAGGTGCACCGTACTCGAAAGCATCGAGCAGGAAGCCGAACTTATAGCGGGCATCCTCGTCGGTGAAGCCCAGCACGCGGAACATGGCCTCCTGCATGCTGCGATCGTGGATGCGGATGCTGCCCCCGCCGATCTCCGTGCCGTTGATCACCAGGTCGTAGGCGTTCGCCTTCACGGCGCCGGGGTCGCTCTCCAACAGGTGTGCATGTTCCGGTATCGGTGATGTGAAAGGGTGGTGCATGGCGTGCCAGCGTCCATTCTCGTCGTCCTTCTCGAGAAGCGGGAAGTCCAACACCCACAAGGGTTTGAAGGTCCACGGGTCACGCAGGCCGAGCAAGTCGCCCATGTGCAGGCGCAACTCGTTCAACTGTTTGCGTGTCTTGTCGGCCCCACCGGCCATGATACAGAGCAGGTCGCCCTGCTGCATGCCGAAACGCTCGGCCCATTTCTTCAAATGCTCGGGAGAATAGAACTTGTCCACCGTGCTTTTCAGGCCTTCGTTCGTCCACTTCAAGAACACGATGCCAGTGGCCCCGATCTGCGGGCGTTTCACAAAGTCGATGAGGGCATCGGTCTGTTTGCGGCTCCAACTTGCGCAGCCTTCCGCCTTGATGCCCACGACCAGTTCTGCCTCGTCGAAGACCTTGAAACCGACGCCCTGTGCTAGATCGTTCAGTTCTTGGAATTGCATGCCGAATCGCAGGTCCGGCTTGTCGCATCCGTACAAGCGCATGGCATCATCGTAGCTCATCCGAGGGAAGTCCACGCTAAACTCTTTCCCCAAGATCGCCTTGAACAAGTGCTTGGCCAAGCCTTCGAAAGTGTTGAGGATGTCCTCGCGCTCAACGAATGCCATCTCGCAGTCGATCTGAGTGAACTCGGGTTGGCGATCGGCACGCAGGTCCTCGTCCCGGAAGCATTTCACGATCTGGAAGTAGCGGTCGAAGCCAGCCACCATCAGCAACTGTTTGAATGTCTGCGGGCTCTGCGGCAGTGCGTAGAACTCGCCCTGGTTCATGCGGCTGGGTACCACGAAGTCCCGGGCACCTTCCGGTGTGCTCTTGATCAGCACCGGCGTTTCAACCTCCAAGAACTGCTGTGCGCTGAGGTAGTTGCGCACTTCGATCGCCATGCGGTGGCGCAACTCGAAATTGCTGCGGATGTTCGATCTACGCAGGTCCAGGTAACGGTACTTCGCACGCAGCTCGTCGCCGCCGTCGGTCTCCTCCTCGATGGTGAAGGGTGGCGTCTTGGCGCTGTTCAGCACCTTTATTTCGGTCACCACGATCTCGATCTCGCCGGTGGGAATGTTCCTGTTCTTGCTCTCGCGCTCCATGACCACACCCGTGGCCTGCACCACGAACTCGCGGCCCAACCTTATGTCGCGAGCGAAGAGATCCGCATCCTCTCCGACTTGCGAGTAATGCTGAGGAATGTTCAACTGTGTGATGCCGTAGCGGTCACGCAAATCCACGAATACGAGGGTGCCTAGATCACGGGTGCGTTGAACCCATCCGGCAAGGGTCACGGTCCTTCCGGCATCGGCGAGTCGGAGTTCGCCACAGGTATGGGTGCGGTACATGGGGTGGGACGACGCTATAGGTTAGTTCAAGTAATGCTTAATGCTCACGGCGATGCTGTATCAAACTATATTCATCTGATTATCAGAGGAATGTATTGGGACTGGTTTGATAGACAGCGGCAAAGATTGTTAGAAGTGACCCAGCCTTATCGATCTCCGTTGATCCAAATGGCTGACGGACCTCGTCCACCACGATTCTTGATCTTGCCTTCGCGTGAAAGCTTCTGTATCAGGTTGTGGATCTTGTTCTTTCTCTGTTCCGGGCTCAGAATGCCGGGTAGCATGGGAAGGATCAGCTCATCTATCTGCGCTCGTGTTGCACCATTCCCGCTTTCATGGACCAGCCTTAGGATGAACGTAGAATACTCGTCATCCTGGAGGCCCTTGCTGCGCACATATTTGACCTCACTTCCTGTAGCTTGGGCAACAGCGCGCGAAATGTGTAAGCTCGGGTAACGGCCTTCCACAAGTCCTGCTTTCTTTAGTTGAATGTGTTCGCGTCTATCGATCGTTCTGCCACGCTGCACTTTGTCAAGGAGAACTACCGTATCCAGATCAAGACCCGTGCGGTCCAGCAAAAGCTGAGTGTACGCTTCGTCGATGATATCCCCTTCGAGAACAAGCTTCACCCGTTCGGGGTCGCTCAGGTCATAGTCCGGCAAAGCGAAGGCCCGCTCGCGTTGCTTCAGGAACATTCTTCGAATGCCACCACCTTGGGTGTCGATCATGTTCAGGTTGACCATGGCACGGGCTAGGAACGGGTTGCGGTAGTACGAAGGTGGCGTATCGCGATGCAGTACGTCTTCCACACTGGTCGGGATGAACGAGCCAGCGTTCTCGAACCGAAGCTGGCTTTCCTTTTCGACCAGCAAAACCCTTTCCCGGCGGTGATAGTCCTGGTGGGCCAGGCAATTGTGCAGGGCCTCGCGCATTACCCAAGGGTCGTAGCGATCGCGCTCCTTGGGGAACAAGGTGCCGCTGGGCAAAGAGCGCACCTTCAAGTTCCGCACTTTCGCCAGTACCTGGTCCACGGAGAGGATGAACGGCGGTCCGAAGTGCGCATAGTCGAGGTCTTCGTTCAGATCGGTCTTCAGGAACCAAGAGATCTGCGCAATTGCGGGACTCAACAGGCTCGCGGATTCTGCCTTCCCCAACAACAATAAAGCAGCATTGGTGATGCCGCCTTGAATGGTTACGTGCGCCTTATCAAGTAAGACACCGGCACTCCATTCTTCGATTTCTTCGGAACGGGCTGGGAATTTGTTCTTGAATTCTAGGCGTGCCTTTTCGATCGCCGCATCTTCCAGGTCGAGGATCGTACTGGTCGGATGCACTTTGGCCGACCAGTCCTCCCCACTGTTCCATATGGCCCGTTCCTGTTGGGGGTGGTCCCGCAGGCTGGTCGTACTAGAACCGATGCGGATGAACGCATGTCCCTTGAAGGTCACCGGTTGGCCAAGCGCTGCGCGGACACATATCAGAACCAGACGCTGCCCAGCATTTTCACATACGAAATGTTGCAAGCCTGGATCGGGAGCCAGAAGCTTGGCGAGCCAGAGGAGCAAGCCCTGGTTGCCGACCTTCTCTTGCTCTAGGTCAACAGCGGAGCCGACCACCACGAAGTCATGATCACGGATCCCGTACACCAAATATCCGTAAGACTCATGAGCGAGACAAGCTGCATTGGCCACGGCCGACAGATTCTCGCCGAGTTTCTGTGGGTCGATGTTGTTCACCTTGAACTCGAACCAGTCCTTCTCCCTGCCGAGCGCACGCAGCCGTTCGATGATCCCGGTGACCTGTTCGTTCGTCATGATAGGAATATTGCGGCTATCCCGAATACGGATCCCACCATCCGGCGAGGGTCACGGTCTTTCCGACATCGGCGAGGCGGAGTTCGCCACAGGTATGGGTGCGGTACATGGGGGATGGTAACAGGCACTACCAATCAGCAGGCAGGCCGCGAAGTTATCCAGTGCGGGGCAGCTGGAATGACCGCTTTATTCGACGACCGTGAAGGTGAGCGAGCGGCGGATCACGTCGCCGTCATTCTCCACCACGTTGAAGCGCCAAAGCTCAACGCCGGGTTCGTCACGGGTGATGATCGTCTTGTCGAACTCGAACTGATCAGTGCCCATCGGCATGCTGTCGGTCGTAAGATGTGGGCCGCCGTCATAGCTGACCGTCACCTTGAAGTGGTGCATCGCATCCGTTCCACGCCCGATCAATACACCCACCAGGAGGGTGTCCCCGGTCCCGACCGTATCGTTCTGCGACGTATAGCCTTCCGTCGCAAGGAACTGGATCGTGGGGTTCACCGTGGGGCGTGTTGGATCCTTTGTACAGGCGGGGAACAAGGCCACCATGACGACCAGACAACAGGGGACGTGTAGGTTCTTCAGCTTCATGGCAATGATCGCTCAAAGGTAGGACCCGAGGCCGCCTTATTCGGACATCAGTTCCTTCCGCGCATCGGCCAGGCGGGCCCGCTCCGCTTCCGCCAACTCGGGATGCTTCAAGCCCAATGCCTCCAATTGCAGGCGTAAGAGCCTACCCACCAGCGCGCGGCTCTCCCACTGCTCATCGGCAGGGATGATGTACCACGGCGCATGAGGGGCGGCCGTGGCCCGGATCGCCTGCTCATAGGCCTTCTGGTAGTCTTCCCAGAGACGGCGTTCGGTCACGTCGTTCACACTGAACTTCCAATTCTTGCTCGCATCATCGATCCTTTCCAGGAAACGCTTCCGCTGTGCCTCCTTACCCATGTGCAGAAAGAACTTCATGATCACCGTGCCGTTCGCGGCCAGGTGTTCCTCGAAGTTGCGGATGCTTGCATAGCGCTGCTCCCAGAACTTCTTGTCGATGTCCTTCACGCTATTGATCCCGCTGATCTGCTGCCCAAGGATGAATTCCGGATGCACCCTGGTGACAAGGACTTCCTCGTAGTGGCTGCGGTTGTGGATGCCGATGAAACCGCGCGGGGGCAACGCACGCGCATGACGCCACAGGAAGTCGTGGCTGCGCTCCTTGGTGCTCGGAGCCTTGAAACTGCGTACGTCCACACCTTGCGGATTCACGCCGCTCATCACGTGGCGGATGCAACTATCCTTACCGGCCGCGTCCATGGCCTGGAAAAGGAGCAGTACGGAATGTTTCCCGGCGGCGTACAGCACTTCCTGCAGATCGCTGATCACCTCCTTGTCGGTCTCCAGCTGCTTTTTCAGTTCCTTCTTGATCGTTTCGCTGGGCAGGTCGGTCACATGGTCCTTCATGCGGAAGGTGCCAGATTTGGTGACGGCGAAACGTGGGTCGGTGAGGTGGATGGTCTTCATGGCGAAGCGCAAGCTAAACAGCACTTTACAACTCTCAGGAACGCTTCCTCTGCCAGCCATGGATCACTACAAGCAGCATTTATGGTGAGAGAAGTGTCCTTACATTACACTGTTCCAAACCCAAGGCCATGAAAACACGATACCCGTCCCTGTTCCTTCTTTGCTTGCTGCCATTCACCGATGCCAAAGCTTGTGTGGACTACTGGACACCCCCATCCATCACGGTCACTGTTCATTACAATGCGATGTTCACCGAGGCGCTCGTGGTAGTCAGCAATTTGAGCCTTTTCGGGGGTCCCAATGGTGCGTTCTGCAGTTGTGCCATTACCACTGTCACGGACGATTTCAGCGACTTGCAGTACATCGCTTTCGTGGATTCGGGGACGTACGAGCCTGTGGCGGGGTTCGCACCTTGGGATGCCAGTGTTTCGGCGGGATCTGCCTGGAGCACTATACAATCCGGCGATTGGAACGGGTTCATCGCTGAAGTGGTGGGACCCGGCATCAGCACGGGTACACCGGTGGAATTGCTCATCCGTGCCGCCCTCCCGCCGGGAGCATCATTCAGCTCCCTGGATTCCACCATCACCTACTCGGCCCTGGGCACGGATGAATGGTCTCCTACGGATGAGGAGTTGACATTCTCCCACAATAGCCTCGGAAATCTCGGTTCGGCGGGTTCCATCATCTACATCGAAGAGCCTGATACCTTCTTCGACTTGGTGGACGGGATCGCGTTGAGCGTGGAGCACGCTTTGGGTACTGAGGCTGGCTTGCTGGTGTTGCAAGGCGAGGGCCCCGCGACCATTGCATGGACGGGTGGCACAGGTCCATTGGAACTGATCGTGCATGATGCGGCCGGAAGGGTGGTGCTACGTCGCGACTGGGATGGGTCGTCTTTCCTGCTCCAGGGATATCCGGCAGGTCTGGTCGTGGTGGAGGTAAGAAGTCCGGGCAGGCGTACCGTGCGCAAGGTGCCGGTATGGTGATCGACCCCTATCGAACTGGATAGACCTGAACTGGTGGCATTGGAAATGGTGGATGGCGTAAGACTGGTTGTGCTTCCTTGCGCTTATGATCGAACGCTTCCTGCGGGGCCGCATCACGTGGAATTGGAACTCGCTCGACTTGTGAGCGATGTCCATGTGATCAAACTATCCATAGGAGCCAACTGCGCACTACCTGCGGGTTCACGCCGCTCATCACGTGGCGGATGCAGCTGTCCTTGCCGGCGGCGTCCAGCGCCTGGAACACCAGCAACACGGCATGCTTTCCAGAGGCATAGAGCACTTCCTGCAGGTCGCTGATCACCGCCTTGTCGGTTTCCAGCACTTGTTTGAGTTCCTTTGTCTCCGCCTCGCTCCGCAGGTCGGTCAAATGGTCCTTCAGGCGGAAGGTTCCCCGCTCGGTGACAGCGAAACGGGGGGCTGTAATGTGGATGGTCTTCATGTAGTTGTGCAATGTAAAGGCGTCCGTTCGCTACAGGCGGGATGACCAAGGTGGTGAAAGTGGTCCAACCAACTCCGTCACACCTTCAGCTTCACCCCCAACGCTCCGATGCTCAACGGTGCATCGTTCAGCCTCTCGTGGGCGGGGCCGTTCTCCAGCTTCAGCACGCCGCGTGGGCACACGCTGGCGCAAAGCCCACAGCCCACGCAGCTGGAGCGTACGATGTTCTCGCCGCGCTGGGCATAGCTGCGCACGTCGATGCCCATCTCACAATAGGTACTGCAGTTGCCGCAGCTGATGCATTGCCCGCCGTTCGTGGTGATGCGGAAGCGGGAGAAGAAGCGCTGCTGCAAGCCGAGGATGGCGGCCATGGGGCATCCATACCGGCACCACACACGCGAGCCCATCAGGGGATAGAAGCCCACGCCGATCACCCCGCTGAACGTGGCGCCGATGAGGAAGCCGTACCATTCACGCAAGGGATACGCCTCCATGAAGAAGAGCTGTTCCCGACCACCGACCCACGCGCTGACGGCCACAAGCACAAAGGCACCCAGGACGCCCGCGATGCCCATTCGCATCGGCC
Organism: Flavobacteriales bacterium; assembly: GCA_041745875.1. Taxonomy (GTDB): domain Bacteria; phylum Bacteroidota; class Bacteroidia; order Flavobacteriales_F; family PHOS-HE28; genus PHOS-HE28. The sequence continues at coordinate 19,428 of JBGTIB010000007.1, forward strand.
GCGTCACTTCCTTCAACATGCCGGGTCGCACGAGGGCAATGGCCGCCAAACCACCGAGCACCACCACGATCAGGCCGGTGAGCATGCCGCGCGTTACGAAGAAGCCGCTTCCATCGCCGGTGTAGCTCCATACCACAGCGGCTGTCATCACCACGGAGAATACAAGCACGCTATGGATGAGCCAGCGTTCGACCTTCCATGCGCCCATGCTCTTGTCGCTCAGCTGCCGGAAGGGGTCGCCCGCCGTTTCCGCAAGGCCGCCACAGCCGCAAACCCAGGAGCAGAACCAGCGCTTGCCGAAGAAGTAGGTGAGCGCCGGCGAAACGAGGAAGATCATCGCGATGCCGCTGAAGAGCACGAAGAGGCCGAAGCCACCGCTGTCGATGAGGCCACGCACGCTCCACTCATCGAAGAAGTAGTAGTTGAGCGGCCACATGTTGGCGAAGTTGTGGTACGGGTAATTCAGCCGTTGCAACAGCTCGGGGATGAGGAACGCGAAGCCCAGCTGGAAGAACATCACCGAGCAGGTGCGGATGATCTGGTAGCGACTCTGCCGGTGCTTCAGGATGAACTTGAAACCCATGGCAAGGATGGCAAAGGTGTACAGGGCCCCATAGACGAACCACTGCGACGCGGCATAGCCGGAAAGCGACCGGCTCAGCGAATCGAAGAGCGCGATGATCCCGCGGTTCGGAGCGCCGTCCAGCCCTAGGCCGAGTTGTGCGGGAAAGAAGTAGAGTAGGATGTAGAAGCCCGTCAACACAAGGGCCAGGACCCACGCCACGGCTCCGCGCGCGCTGATGCTGCTGTGCCAGACGCCGTCGTTGCGGATGCCTGCCGGCCGCGTGAGGTAACTGCGGCGCATGTAGATCACCGCGCCGATGGACATGAGCAGGATGCACGTCGCCATCCATGTAGCGCCGTTCGGGAGCACGCCCGCCGGAATGGTGACGAGCAGGCCGAGCGCACCAAGCGATGCCACGGCAAGGGCGATCCGTTGCACCCTGTCGAGCACTCCGCTGTGCGCAGCGGCAATGGAAAGGCTTTGGTCTTTGTGGCTCATGGGGTTGTCACACCGGGTTCTACCCGATGGCGCGCAAAGGATGTGGTGATCGCTCGTTCATGCCGTTGAAAGAACTCTGGATCGAAGTGCGCCTCACGCAGGTGCTTCATCACATGATCGATGCTGACGCCTTCGTTGAGCCAGCGATCGAACACTTCATGCCGGAGGCGCATGCCGAACGCGTTGACGCCGATGAACCGGCGACTCTCTTCCTGCCATACCAAGTGCAAGGCGATGCGTCCTTGCGGATGCTCCCAGTAGTGCTCGGACTGTCCGGGCTGCAGGCGGTTGCGCACCCAGCCATAGGTCTGGTATTCGATGTCGAAGAACTTCGCACTGTTGAACCAGATGCCGGGCGCGTAGGCCGTGCGTTCGCCCGTGATCGTTCGTGCCACGGTGGCTCCCATCATGCGGCCGGTATACCAGACCTGTTCAACAGGCCTGCGCTCGGGGTCCGGATGGGTATGGAACTGTGCGCAATCACCTGCGGCGTAAACATCCGGTGTATTCGTTGCAAGGAATGCGTCCACCAGCACGCCACGGTCGCAGGCAATGCCGCTGTCCTTCAGGAAGCTGATGTTCGGCGATACACCGGTGGTGATGCCCACGAACTGGCAGGGGATCTCTTCGCCGCTCGTGGTGAACACCGAACGCACGCGCCCATCGGCACCGGCAAGGATGCTGTCCAGCTCGGTGTTGTACCGCAGATCCACACCGTGCTCTTCGATGTGCCGGCCGATGAGCTTCGCCTCTTGTTGTGGGAGTATGCCACCCCAGAAAAGGTCCTCGCGCACCAGGAAGGTCACGGCGATGCGCCTGCTCAGCAGCATCTCGGCCATTTCGATGCCGATGAGCCCGCCACCCACGATCACCGCTCGGCTGATGCCCTTGGTGTCGCGTTCCATGCTCTCCAGGTCCTGCAAGCTGTACAAGCCTTGCACCCCAGGCAGGTCCTGCCCCGGCCAACCGAATTTGTTGGTCCGCGAGCCGCTGGCGATCACCAGTACATCATAGCTCATGGCAGCACCAACTTCGAACACGACCTTCTTCGCTGCGCTGTCCACCTGCTTCACCCAGGCCTGCTTCAGTTCGATGCGATTATTGGCCCAGAAGTCATCCGCGTAAGGCTTGATGTCCTGCTGGCGCATATGGCCCATGTAGACGTACATGAGCGCTGTGCGGCTGAAGAAGTACGCACTCTCGCCACTGATCACCGTGATGCGTACATCGCTTTGCTTGCGGACCTCGCGGGCAGCAGTGATCCCACTGATCCCGTTCCCGATGATGACGACGTGTTTCATGCGATCTTCGATGCGTGGCACGCGTGAATGGTCGAACAGGGCTGGCCGTCCTGACAACAGGTCTGCTGCTCGCGCGATGTGGTGCGGGGTTCGACGTGGGCGACCATCAGACACTAAAGGTCGATAGTCTTCACGCTATACGCGATGCGGGGTTCGCTCCACCTTTCAACAGGCGTATGGATGGTATCAGCTTTTCCGCACCACCGCGACCTGCAGCACAGCAGGTGTTCGACAGTATGGTCGCAGTGGGCGCGGAGTGGGTGGCAGTGGTGCCATACGCCTATGGACCGGGGGAGGATGGTCGCCTGTACTGGCAGGATGCCACCTGGCAATGGTGGGGCGAATCGGAACAGGGCATCAGGGAGCAGGTGCGCATGGCGAAGGCGGCAGGCTTGCAGGTGATGGTGAAGCCGCACCTGTGGTTGGAGTACGGCGCGTTCACCGGCACGTATGAAGCACACGATCGGCCCGCGTTCGAGGCGAGCTACCGCGATTACTTGCTCACCTATGCGCGCCTGGCCGAAGAAGAGGCGGTGGCGCTCCTTTGCATCGGCACCGAGCTGCAGCGGTCCATCGCCAAGAGCCCACCGTTCTGGTCCTCGCTCATCGATACTTTACGCGCTGTCTACAGCGGTAAGCTCACCTACGCCGCCAACTGGGACGAGGTGGCGCATGTGCCATTCTGGTCCGCGCTAGACCTGATCGGTGTGAACGGCTATTTCCCGCTGACCACCGCAGCGACCAACAGAGTCGATCCCATAATCGCAGGCTGGAAGCAGCATACCGACATGCTCGCCTCGTTGGCACAGGAGCATGCGCGCCCCATCCTCTTCACCGAGGTTGGTTATACCTGTGCGGCCAATTGTACAGTGTCGCCGTGGCAGGAGGACCGTGCGGGCGCACCTGACGAGTCCGCCCAGGCCGCAGCGTATGCGGCCTTCTTCCAAGTGATGCACCAGCAGCCTTGGTACGCGGGCTGTTTTATTTGGAAGTGGTTCGCCGATGAAAATACGCACCGGGAGCAGCGCGTCATCGACTTCAGCCCGCAGGGGAGGGAGGCGATGGGGGCCTTAAGGAAGGCGTTCGCGGGCGAATGACCTGTTCTGCTGAGCGCAACGAATTCACGATCGCGGGACCGTGGAACCCGCACTCCGTCCTCACCGCGTCCCGTTCAACTTCCAATCGTACACCAAGTGCTTGATCCGCGCGTCGGCGGGCAGTGGGGTCTTCGCGTACTTGTTGATGTAGGCCACCAAGGTCCCCTTCTTGGTGAAGTCGCCCTTGAACCAGTTGAAGATCTCGCTGAGCTCAGGTGCTGCACCCAACTTGTTGCGCAAGGGGTCATTGATGAAGCGACGTGCGGCATCGTCCAGTTGTTTGTCGAGGCCCTCTGCCGTGTAGGCTTTATTCCACAGTTGCGGACAGCTGAACGAAGCACATACGATGGCGAAGTGGATGCGCTCATCACCGAGCTTCTCGCGCAAGATCGCGTGCTCCACATGGTCCAGGTCCATCTGCTCGCCACCGATGCTGAAGAACTTCTTCTTCCAAGGGCCATCGATGTCCTTGATGCTCTTCACGCCAGGGTGATCGAGCATGAGCTGGATGGTGAAGGCGTTGTACACGTTGACCCAGAAGGCGATCTGCTCCGCAGCAGGCCAGGTGGCAGGCTTCTGTGCGCTCAGGTTCTTGAGGTAGGCCGCGAAGCGAGCATCCTTCCCGAAGGCGCCGTAGTTCACCATGCCGTCGTTGCTGACGTGGGCCTGCAGCAACGCGTTCCAGGTGCTGTGGTCGAATGCAGCGGGTGCGAATTCCTCGGCGGGCTTTGCGCCGTTCGGTCCCACCCGCTCGGCTTGCTCCTTCCTGGCAGGTACTGGCAGCAGCACCTCTGGCTGTGCGGCGGATCGAACTTCGGTCATGGCACTGTCCTCAGGGATCGGTCCAGGGTCGGGAGTTCCAGGAGTTTCCTGTACGACCGGTGTGGCGATCAGGCTTGGTGCCGTGCGCTCCTCGGGCGGCGTATCCGCAGCACAACCCGTCATTGGCAGGAGCGCCAGTATCAGCGCAGGTATCGAGAAGCTGTTCATGTGTTCGAGAGCGTTAGGGTGGACCAGTTGTATGCGGTGTAGCGCAGCAGGGGCCGTGCAGTGGAAGGCAGTATGCCGTAGTGCCGCAACATGCGAAGTGTCCCGGATGGTCCGCCGAGATCGTTCCGATACCATTGGAACAACGGGGTCACATGCACGGTGTTCGTCGCTTCATCGTAATGCGTGCTGTCTTCCAAGAACGCCCGCGCAGCGATGTCGAGCTGGGTGTCCAGGATGTCACTGTTGTAGTATTCGATCGGCGGGCAACTCACCGCGCCGCAGTTCAGTGCGAAGTGGATGCGTGGATCCAGCGGAACACGAAAACGCCGCTCGAAGTTGTTGGGGAAGGGATCCCGCACGTAGCCGAGGCCCCACCACGGTCGCGAATCCCGCAGCAGCCCATGCTCGATCAGGTTGAGCGAAACCGGTTCACCACCGATGGACCATCGCTTCAGCGCGTAGTGCTTCATGCGCGTCGCGCGGTGTGTGAGGTCCACAGGCGCATTCCGCAAGGCGATCAAGGCGAGCGCGTTGTACACGTTCAACCAGAACGCGCGCCGCCGATCATCCTCCGCCAGTTCGGCGAACAACTTCCCTGCATCCAGGGCAGCGAGTTCCGCCAACGGTGCATCCGCAAGCCCGCCGGTGCGAGCGGCCAGGAGGAGGTCGCGATCGGTGGTGAAGGCCATCGTCGGTTGGTCGGTGTTCATAGTTTATCCTGACGCACAAGGACGGTATAGATGCGTACCAGCCGCTCCTGCGAAAGGCCCAGACGGTAGAGCGGGAACATGACGTAGAACGCCAGTTGCATCCGCAGTGGGCTGTTGCGTGCGTACTTGCGTGCGGAGGTGGTGATGGGTCCCGGTAGTACGGTAAAGGTGTGCCGCTTCCTTAAGCGCTCAATGAGGTCGAGGTCCTCGAAGACCTGCATACGGGCATCGTAGCCCCCCACCGCCTCGAATGCCGTACGCCGCACGAAGAGCCCCTGGTCGCCGTAGTGCAGGCCACTGGCGCTGAACCGACTGAACCAGGCTTTCGCACGCAGCGACCAGTGCGCCCTATCGAAGCGCAAGCGGAAGCATCCGAAGTCGTTGCCAGCGTCCAGCGCGTTCAAGAGCTGCCCGCGGAAGTCACTGGGTGGAAGTGTATCCGCATGGAGGAAGAACAACACATCACCGGAACCGGCCTTCGCACCAGCGTTCATCTGTGCGGATCGGCCTTTCGCAGGCGCCGTTACAACGAACGCCCCGGCTGCCCGGGCTTCTTCGGCACAACCATCGCTGCTGCACGCATCGACCACGATCACTTCATCATCCTGGAGAGCGAGCATGGTCCGCACTGCTTGTACGGTACGGCCTACCACACTTGCTTCGTTGTGTACCGGGATCACGACGCTCAGCTTCATGGCAGCTGCACATGTGCAAGGTCCTCCACAGTGTCCACGTCGCGCAATATCGGCAGCAAATGGCAGGTGCGGCCGTGCATCACCAGGTCGCTGGCCGAGTCGGAGAACACGGTGGACGTGCTCCATTGTTTGTGCTGGAACAAGGCGGGTAACGGCGCGTTCAGACCCAACAGGTAATAGCCACCATCAACGGTGGGCCCCAGCACGGTATCGTGGGTGTGCAGGGCGGTGAAGGCTTCGGACAACAGCTGGGCATGCATGCCCGGGAGGTCGCTGCCGATGATGATGACGGGCGAATAGCCTTCTGCGAAACCTTTATCAAAGGCATTGTTCATGCGTTCACCCAGGTCGTTGCCGCGTTGGTGGCGCTGCTCGAAGCCGAAGGAGGAGGCCACATCGTTCACCACAGGTGCATCCGCGTACCAGGCTTGTTTGTGCACATCCAGCGAAGCCGACTCGCGCATGGTGTGGGTCAGTAGTCTGGTGTAGATCGCCAAGGCTTCGGTGTCACCCAGTCCCGCAGCGAGGCGGGTCTTCACCTTCCCCTTCACCGGTTCGCGCAGGAAGAGCAGGAGCAAGGGCTTGTTCATACCGTGGCGCCACCGCAGCTGCTGCCCGCACCAGCCGTGCAACCGTAGCAGTGCCGACCGGTAACGATGGTGCGCCCAACGACCTGCGCGGCGGCCAGGTCACGGATGTGTTTCGGCATACCGGCGCTCAACGGCAGTTCCAGCATCTGGTTGAAATCGCAATCGAACAGCCCGCCGTCGTACCCCACACTGATCATGCTGCGGCACATCACACCCGCTGCGGCTTGCGGGTTGAAGGCGTTGACCAGCTTCTCCATGTACTCGGCGTATTTCCCGGTGCGCACAAGGTAGTCCAGGAATCGGCTGATGGGTAGGTTGGTGATGGCGAACAGGCTGTTGAACGTGACCCCGAAGCGGTCCGACAGTTCCTTCTTGAATTGTCGCTCGAGGTCGGTCTGCGGCCCCGGGAGCAAGGTGCCCGAGGGGTTGTATACCAGGTTGAGCACAAGGCTGCTGCCTTCCACGCCATAGCCCGCTGCGTTCAATCGCTTCAGCGCTTCGATGGAAGCATCGAACACACCATCGCCCCGTTGGCTGTCGGTGCGGCTTGCGGTATAGAACGGCAGTGAGCTGACCACTTCCACGCCATGCGTTCTGAAGAAGTCCGGCAGATCGTGGTACTTCTTGTTGGCCATGATGATGGTGAGGTTGCAGCGCACCATCACATGCGCACCACGCCCCTTCAACTGTTCCACGAACCAGCGGAAATCAGGATGCATCTCCGGTGCACCGCCGGTGATGTCCACCGTGCGGACACCGTGTACCTCCACCACGCGCAGGCAGTCCTCCAGTGTGGCGCGGTCCATTTTCTCCTTGCGGTCGGGGCCTGCATCCACATGGCAATGCACACAGGTCTGGTTGCACATCTTACCGATGTTCACCTGCAAAGTGTCGAAGCTCGCAGCGGTGAGCGCACTCACGCCACTGGCATCCAGCCGCGCTTGGAAGAGCGGAAGGGGCGTTGCCGCATCCTCCAACAACTCCACCTGTCGGGCAGCGCCGCCCAGTGGGTTGTGCGTGGCGACCAGGCTCTTCATCCGTGTGTAAGCTCCTTCACCTTGTTCATCATCTGCACACTATGCACCAAGCTGCTACCACTGCGGATAGCGGCCGATACGTGCACCGCCTCCATCAGTTGCTCCTCGCTGCATCCCTTCTCCAAGGTGTCCGCCGTGTACGCGTCGATGCAATAGGGGCATTGCACGGTGTGCGCTACGGCCAGTGCGATCAATGCTTTCTCGCGCGCTGTGAGGGCGCCTTCCTTGAAGACCTCTCCGTAGTAACTGAAGAACTTGTCGCCCAGCTCCTTTTGGAACTCGGTGATGTTGCCGAACTTCTTGAGGTCAGCGGGGTCGTAGTAGGTCTTTTCCATGCGTGTAGGGTGTAGCGTTATGTGATGTAGCGGTCAGTACGTTCAAGAGTAGCCTTGGCCGTCGTGATGACAGCACCTGGCAAGATGGATACTTGGTCGTAGTCACGTCTTGCGACGGGTTCATGGCCTTGCCAGGTACGGGCAAAGGTCGATCGCGTTGCAGAAAGTCGATGATGCCCGTAAACACGTTGATGGACCCTGTGTGGTTCCACCTTGTGCTGTCCTTGGTGAAGGTCTTGGTCGCCCAATCAGGGTCTTTACTGGTCCATCCAACTTGGGCCATCCGGATCATGCGCCATGCGTTCTCCCGCGCGAAAGGGGGCAACAGCGGTCCGGGTTCCATATGGTATGAGTCGCCCGGTGCAGGTGGTCCTGACAGCGATCAATACACCTTTACGCCGGTGCGCAACCATCGCCCCCAATTGGTGTCGTAGGCGTGCACCCGCTGCGTGGCGCCGGTGGCATCCACCACGGGATTCCCCGTGTTCACCCATTCGAAGATGCCGCCGTACAGGTTGCGCGCATTGGTGAATCCGGCTTCGCGCAGCTGTTCGGTGATCTTTCCACTTCGGTATCCCACCGAACAGTACACCACGATGGGCGCATTCTTGCTGATACCACGCAGTCTGGACAGGTTGAAGTCGTCGTATCCCACCCACCGCGCTCCGGCCAGGTGGCTCACGCTGTATTCCTCCTGCTCGCGTGCATCGAGGTACACGGCATCCTTCAGGGCAAGGCACTGCGGAACGGTAAGCGCTGGTGTTCCGCGATCGAGCAGGTCGAGCAGCCGTTCGGCATAGGCCGGGTCGCTGACCAACTGTGCTTGGGCCAGACCGACGATCAGTGCTGCGATGAAGAGGAGCGTGGGGCGTATCAACGTAAGATCACGGTCGGTCCATCGTTGGAAGTTCTTGGATAATGCGCTCTTCCAGTTGCCTGGTATCCGGAAGTAAGCCATGCTCTCCGCGGTGCTCCATCAGGTGGTCGATGGCCTGGCTCTGTTTGGCGAAAATGGCGCATGCGGCACAGGCGGCCTTGTGGACCATCAGTTGGAACCGGCTGTGCAACGGAAGGGGCGACACCGTGGCACGCTCCATCAGTTCTGTGGCCTTGCGGCAGGGAAGGAAGAGGGTATGGAATACGCTCATGCGGTTCAGTTCTCAGAGGTTCCGAGCAATCCTTCGATGCAGCTCCGCAACCGCACCTTCGCGCGATGGATCTGCTGCCAGTAGTTCGTATTGCTGATGCCCAGCTCCGCGCAGATATGTTCCGCATCCTTGTCGTGCAGGAACTTCATTTCAACGGCGCTGCGCCAATGGGGCGGAAGGCTGTCCAAGCAGGCCAGCAAGGCCCGGTCCAACCGCTCGTTCCTGCGGTCCTCTGTGGGCACAAAGAAGCCCTCTGCGTCATGGGGTCCATGGACCCAGGTGCCTTGCATATCACAAATTCCTTCGAGCCTATCGTCGTTGGCATCCACGGTTCCTGACAGATGCTTGGAAGCCCGGTATTGCTGGCGGTAGTGATCGGCCAGCTTGTGCTTCAGGATGGCGAAGAGCCAGGTGCGGTGGCTGCTCTCCTGGGCATACCTTCCAATGGCCTCCCATGCAGCGATGAAGGTCAGTTGCACCAAGTCGTCGGCCACGTCGGTGTCCTTCACCCGGGTCCGGGCATAACGCACCATCTCAGGGGTGTGCTTATGCACGAGCTGCTCCAACAGCTTGCGGTGGGTGCTTTCTTCCGTTCGCGTGGCCATGAGCCACAAAGTTGCGACACGGAATGTATCCTAACCCATTATCACGAGCACCTGCCAGAAGTTGAGCGGACCGCTCAGGCTTCCAAGATCACTTCCTGAAGTGCCTGATCAATGATCCCGCCACCAACACGCTCTGATCCACGTTGCGCCCGTCCAGAACATAGCTCGTCTCCACCACCCAGCCGTAGCGCTGCGCGAAAGGCTTGTAGTACTTCACCCCGGCCCTTACGAGATCCACCCCCAATTCCTTGAAGGTGCTTGGTGCCAGTTCACCAACGCCGAGGTAATCCTTGCCTCCCATGGCCTGCTGCATCTGCACATAGAACTCGCCATAGTAGGTGTTCGTTGCGCGACCCAACCGAAAGGTGCCGATGTAGGCATCCGGGGTGGGCGCGTTCACCACCATCTGCCCGCCTACCACGCTTACGAAGGTGCCGCCATCCGTGCGGTACTGAACGATGCCCATCGGAATTATGCTCCGGGCCTGCTGACCGATCGCGCCGAGGCCTTCGGTCTGGTAGTTCGTCATGGGCGCACTTCCGCCGAGCGCTGCCCCGAAGGTGAGGGTGCCTTTACCCAAGCGCGCTTGTACAGGCAGCCACTTCAAAAAAAGCTGCGCATCCTGCAATCCTGCGGAACCATTGCTCGCGATGAAGGGCGCACTGAATTGAACATCCAGGTTCTTGGTGAGACCCCGCGCCGCAAAGAACGACGCCGATGCCCGGTAGCGTGAAAGCCCCGCAGTTCCCTCCGCCAGGTAGTAGTCCAGCCCTTGCTCGTAACCCAGCGAAAACACCAGGTCCATATTCCCCTTGCCTTTGTTGAAGCCATCGACCTGCGCGGTACCCGTATGGCAGAGGAACAGTGCGGCGGACAGGAGAAGGAGGGAACGAGTGTGCATGGTGGAATGTGATCTGGCAAGTTTGGTCGCTTGAACAGCCATGTCCTGACAACGCAAATGTCAGTCTAGGGTCCGCACGGCGACCTTTGTGGTATGGGGACGAAGATGCTACTATCCGGCGTGATCGCCGTGGGGTTGTTGTTGCTGGCCACCTGTGGCGCGGGTTCCCAACAAGGTGGAACAGTAGTGGCCGTGCAGCCGACGCAGGAGTTCAGTTCCTATTGGTACCAAGGCAAAGCGGAGATCGCACGGTTCGATCTGAAGCAAGCGCGCTATGGCGAATTGCGCAACGGGCATGCGGTGCTCGTGTTCGTTACGGAAGACTTTCTGGTGAAGGAACAGGTGAAGTACGACGGCGATGGCAATGCTGATCGGACCAGTGTGTTGAAGACGAACCTGCTCGAACGGTACAGCACCGGGATCTACGACTACGCGCAGATGACCAGCGTGTTCAGTCCGGTGGACGGCACGCCTGCGCTAAAGGCGAACACCTCGGTACAGGATTGGTGCGGACAGGTCTTCTCACAAGTAAACCGCAGGGGAAAGAGCTACACAGGCACGCTCTTCAGCTATTTCCAGAGCGAAGGAGACCACGAATTCGCTGTGGGTGATGCATGGCTCGAGGATGCGCTCTTCAACCAAGTGCGGCTGGATCCCGCGCGCTTGCCGACAGGCGCCGTGCGGATGCTTCCCAGCTTGCGCTTCCTGCGCCTGATGCACAAGCCGACGGAAGCGGTGGAGGCACAGGCCACGTTGGTGAGCGATGGTACGATCAGCACCTATACCGTGCAGATGCCAGCCTTGCAGCGCACGCTCAGTATCCGCTTCACGACAGCCTTCCCACATGCACTTGAAGGCTGGAGCGAAACACGCCCCGATGGTCGGGGGGCGAACGCACAGGTGCTGACAACCGAAGCGGTTCGAACGCATCGGGTGATGGAGCCGTACTGGGAGCAGAACGCGAACAGCGATGACCCGCTCCGCGATCGGTTGGGACTGGAACGGATGCGTCCTCAGTAAACCAAGAGTCCTCCGCCTTCATAGGCCGGATCGATCGCTTCGGGCTCGCCGTTGGCATCGTAGCGCTTCCAGGCACCACAGCGGCTGCCACGGCATAGCCCCCCCTCTTCGCGCAGTACGCCGTCCACGTAATACATCTGGTGGCCGTCCCGTGCGCCGTCCACATACTGGCCTTCATGCAACAGGCGGCCTTGTGCATCGTAGTCGCGCCACCACCCATCCTGCAACGCATTACGGATATCGCCTTCCAAGCGCACCACGCCGTTCGGGTACCGAAGGATCCAGTACCCGCGTGGCACACCGCCTTCCATACGCCCTTCCACGATGGGCTCTTTGGACGACCACCGCCCCGGAGGTCGGACCGAAAGTGGCAAGGCGATATCGCGCAGGCAGTCGGTGTGGTGGAACCGCCAATGTCCCTCTTTCAGGCCATTTGCGTAGTGTCCTGCGCAGGTCAAGGCGCCGGTCGTGTCGCGCTGTTCCGCCCAGCCGTGCAAGCGATCATGCTGGAAGCCACCCCGCCAGCCCTCCATGCCGTTGACAAGCGACCATTGTGCTTGCCCCTCCTTTTTGCCCGCGTTCACCGATACGATAAACGTGCCCCCCTCCCATGGCAGGTGATGCACACCATCGGGCAGGCCGCTCACATCCGGGCCGAAGCGCTCTTCCTGGGCAGCTTCCGCGCGGGGCGAGGTGCTACCTGTCAGACTTTGGTCCTTCGGGCGACAAGCCACCAGTAACAGCACCGTAAAGGCCAGGCCCAGCACATTCATGCAGCGACCACTCTTCGATCGGAAAGGACCAACGCTGCTCATGGCGTTCTTCATGTCCATGCAGTCGGCAACAGCCCAGGTACCTGACAGCTTCGCGATGGCGGCCGAAAAATTCCTGCGGTCCCATGTGCGGAACGACGGGGTGGACTATGCGGCCATTTCAGCGGAACCTACCGAGCTGAACGCACTGGCGGATCTGATCGGTTCACAAGCCGACGGAGTATTGTCAGGTGCCGATCGCAAGGCCTTCGCCATCAACGCATACAATGTCCTCGTGATCAAGAGCCTCGTGCAACGCTGGCCGGTGGCTTCCCCTATGGACGTGCCGGGCTTTTTCGATGGATCGAAGCACCAGGTGATGGGCCGTGGACAGACCTTGGATGAACTGGAGCGTATGCTGCTGGCAGAGTTCCCGGACGCCCGTCTGCACTTCGCACTTTGCTGTGGCGCGCATGGTTGTCCACCACTCGCACCCTACGCGTTCCAAGGCGAAGAACTGGATGCCCAGCTGGATGCCCGAACTGCAATGGCCGTGTCCGATCCTCAGTGGGTGGAGCAGGATGGGGACAAGCTCGTATTGAGCGAGATCTTCAACTGGTATGCCAAGGACTTCGCTGCGCAGGGTGGCAGCATCGCCTTCATCAATGCGTATCGCGATACCCCGGTGGTCGGAACCAGCACCTCCTTCAGCACCTATGACTGGAAGGTGAATGCGATCGGAACACCTTCCGTATCCACGACAGAGGCTCTGGAACGCATGAACCTGCAGGATTTCACGCCCTCGCGTTTGATGGCCCGTGGGCAATGGGAGTTGAAGCTTTTCAACAACCTGTATACCCAAACGCGCGGCTACGATAATGAGGGTGTGCGCGTGGACCATGCGGCACGCGGCACCTACAACACCCTGTTGGTGCAAGCGCTGTTCGGTTTCAAGCCGCGGATCAGCCTTGGGTTCGACGCGTGGGTGAAGAGCGTTCGCTTGGGTGATGAAGCAAGTTCTCCGCTGGATGTGTTCGGTACGGATCGCTCGAACGTGGCACGTACCGCCCTTTCCGGAGTGGGCCCCAAGGTGAAGTTGCAACCCTTCGAACGGGTTCCCCGACTTTCCGTGCAGAGCACGTTCCTCCTGCCTGTCGCGAAGGACCAGGAAGGTGCCGAGAACGGTGGCCCCTTCCTCAGCAACGACAGTTACCTCTGGCTTACGCAAGTGTTCTACGACCTGCAGGTGACGCGTAAGGTGCAGGTGTTCGCTCAAGTGGCGCCGTGGTTCTACTACCGCACACAGCCCTTTTCGGATGGGCGCTCACGTGCGAGCCTGAGCACACCGGCGACCGTGTTCCTGTCGTGGTTCCCGAGCCAGCGCTTGAGCTTCAGTGTGCAACAGGAATACTGGCCCACCTGGGGTGATGGTGGCGTGAGCGCTTGGTTCCGGCAGGAAGGCTTGAGCGCGAAGCTGCAGGTGATCCCCGGTCTTCTTGAACTTGAGGTGAGCCACACCCGCTTTACGGCAGGGCGTAATTCAGGGGCAGGGCAGACCTACAACCTGGGGATCCGGATCTTGCGCTGAACCTGGTCACGCGCGCTTCTGCGCATCGGATCGCTTTACAAATGCGCCGGACCTGGGGATCTCGAAGCCGAGCACGATGACATCGTCCACCTGTGGCTGTGCGCCTTTCCAGTCGCTGAAGGAGCGGCGCAGGATGCTCATCTGTTCGTTCATGCTCAGCCCTTGGATGCCGGGCAGCAATTGGAGCAGTTGCTCGTTCTTGTAGCGTTTGCCATTGGTGCCGCCGGCCTGGTCCACAAAGCCGTCGCTGTAGAGGTAGAAGCGATCCCCGGCATGAACAGGGACCTCCCGCTCGCAGAAGCGGTGCCCTTCCTTGAAACCGCCGATACCCGCACGGTCCGCCTCGAGCTTGTCCACCTGGCCATCGCGCACCAGCAGCACGGGCCGTCCCGCGCTCGCATACGTGAACCTCCCTTCAGCAAAGTCGATGCAGCAAAGCGTGATGTCCATGCCTGCTGATGTATCATCCTCCTGATGCCATTGCTTGCGCACATCGGCATCCAGCGTATCGAGCATCAGGTCGAGCCGACCCTCATGCTTGAGCAGGGCCGTGCGCAAAGCACTTGCGGCCAGCATGCTCGTCATGGCACCCGGTATGCCGTGCCCTGTGCAATCCCCCACGGCGATGTAGGCGCGCTGTCCCACCTGTTCGTACCAATAGAGGTCGCCGCTCACCACGTCCTTGGGCATGAAGAGCACGCCGAATTCCGGCAGCGATGCACGCACCACGAGATGATCGGGCATCACCGAGCGTTGCAAGCGTTCTGCTACACGCAGGCTGGCCATGATGTCGTCGTTCTTCTCGCGCAGGAGCTCCGCGGTGTGCAGCAGCCGCTCCTTCATGTCGTCCTCGTGCTTCAGGATGCGGTACATCCAGCGGAGCAGCAAGGCAGCCGCAAGGATGAAGGTGATCGTATAGATGATCAAGGTCTTAAGGAACGCAGCACGCGCCTCCGTCAGAAAGGGATCGAACTGTTTGTCGGCCTGCACGATGGCCACCGTTTCACCGTTCCGTTGGATGGGCTTGAACACCGAAAGCCAGGTGCCGTTCTCGTCCTCGTAGGGTCCGATGGACGCACCCTCCGCGTATTGTTCGAAGTGTTCGGGGTGCGGGCGCTCCCATACATGCTTGAAGTACGGTGAAGGCCCGCTCGTAACAATGAACGCGAAGTCGCCACTGTTCGGGTCCTTCACCATGGTGTAGATATCGGTGGCAAGAGCATTGTCCGCATGCGCCTGCACCAAATGGGCCCGAATCGCCTGGTAGTTCGCGCTATCAGGACCACTGAAGAGCGACGTTCCATCGCTGTGCCGTGCCGCGAGTTGCGCATGCTGCTCAGCGTCGATCGCCCGGCTCAATGGGAGGGTGATGCCCGCCAAGCGCGTGAATTCACGTTCGGTGGCCGCTGCGATGTGCGCACGGTAGCTCGTCACGATGGATGCCAGCGCCAGCCCCGCAAGCACAAGGAACACCGTCAACATCACCTTGGTGGTGGCGTTGCGGATGTAAGCTATGGCTGTAATGCGGCCCAAGGAGATCCTTGTTCAAAAGGACTCCGTTCTACGAGCTGCGAAGGTGAATGTTACTTACTCGTTCGTCTTTATCAGGCGGCCGGTCCATGTCCGGTACCCGGTGCTCAGGTGAACGGTGTACAGGCCGGTGGGCCGATCACCGAATACGATGGACACGGTGGGCCCTTGACCGCGGCCAGAGGCGACCGTTCTTCCCTGTGCATCGCGCACCACCCATTCCATAGGTCCAGTGGCTGAGGGCCAATGCACCGTGACCATGGCGTAAGCGGGGTTGGGGTAGAGCGATGGGTTGGCAAGGACCAATTCCGAAATGTGCGTTGGGTTGGTGCTCACCATCCAAACGCTATCGAGCACCGCGCGTTGCAGCCCGATCCCACCGGCGACGACGAGCTCATTCCCACCGATGGCGGCGATCGCGCGCTGATCCATCACGTTGGTCGGCGTGGTACCCACCGTGGTCATCGTCGTCCCGTTCCATTGCAGGATCGCTGTTGCTGGGGGTACCACTGCGCCACCAGCGTACGCCAGCGCATCGTAGTTGTAGCTGATGGCCGAACCGCCGATCCAGGTGGGCCTTCCGTCCACCACCGCAGGCCCGGCCCGGTAGCGTGCGCCTTGCCCACCGGTTACCGCAGGCAACCAGTCGATGGTGAGCGGGGACGCCGCATCGATCACGCCCGTGCGCACACGGTCCTGCGCGGGGAAGTTGCCGGCTGTGCTGGCGCCGCCGTGGTAGATGATCGTGTCGCCGATGAGCACGCCTCCAGCCCCGAAGGCCCTGTATTGGTTGTTGTTGGGCACCGGAGTGGCCACGCTCCAACTGTTGTGCGCGGGATCATAGACCTGCACGTTGGCCACGTTGGTGGTGTTGCTCCATCCGGTGACCACGTAGATCAAGCTGTCGCGCCATACGACCTGCACCTGGTCATCGATCGCAACAGGTACCGGCGCCCCATCGGCCATCCACGTATTCGTTACGAGGTTCAGGCGATGCACGCGGTTGCTGCTCAGCTCGAACGGTGCGCCATTGAACACGTGGTAGCCACCGATCACGTAAGCGGTATCGCCCACCACGCTTGCCGAGGCCGCGATCTTGCCCAAGGTATCGGGTACATCGGGCAAGGAGAACCACGTGTCACTGGACACTTCGTAGCGATATGCGTTGCGATGGATGTCCGCGTTGGTCAACCCCGTGGTGATGCCGCCGAAAACGTAAACGTTCCAACTGCCGTTCACCTCGGCGGCGCATAAGGCGTGATTCGCCGTAGGCATGGGAAGGGGCGCGAGGGCGGTCCACGACCATTGTCCGCATACCGGGACAACAAAGAGGATGGCTACAAGGGCAACGGCACGCATCATCATCTTCGAAGTTCGGATATTTTTTGGCCATTCACTGGAGCGGGCCAAAGGCTGCGTCCAGTGTACCATTCAAAAGCGATGAGCATTGCGAGCAACACATACTCCACGGCCACCCACCAGTAGGGCTGCGCGAAGGGCTCGGTGCCATACGTCAGGTAGGTGGGAATAATGAGCAAGCTCCACCACAACGGCCAGCGCCAACGCGTGAGCGCCGCGAACGCGATCAGCGGCGTGATGTACCACGGATGCACCGCCTGCGAGCCGAACAGTACAAGGGCCAGCAGCCAGAGCATACCTTCCTCCAGCGGCAACCCACCCTTGCGCCAGCGGATGAGCGCGTAGGTGAACAAGGCGATGACGGTGGTAAGGGCGAGGAGTCCGGAGCCCTTCACCGCACCATCACCCAGCACCCGACGAAGCAACTCGAACAGGCCACCGTTGAATTCGAGGTAGGTGGAGAAGAGCTTCAGGCTGGAGAGGAAATTCGGCAACAGGTCAGGTGTCCAGAAGGGAAGCCAGCTCAGCGCCAGGACGACCATGGCGATAACGCTTGGTAACACAATGCGCCTCCAACCTGCGACCGCAGGTAAGGCCAGCAGGAACACCATGGGCATGAGCCGCACGGAAGCCGCAAGCCCGATCAACAGGCCAACAGCCCACCAGCGATCGCGGCGTGCCATGAGCACTGCGCCGAGGCAGAGCGGTAGCATCAAGGCCTCGGTGTGCAGATTCACGGTGAGCTCCAATAGCACCAAGGGGTTGAAGGCATACAGCGCCGCAGCGTTCAAGCCCTTCGCGCTACCACGCAACAGCTGCATGAGCAACCAGACGCTCGTGATCTCGCAGAGCAGCACGATGATGCGCATGCAGACCATCCAGGTCTCAGCATAGGCTCCACCGAACCAAGCTGATAGCGCGAATGCTGCTTGCGCCAGCGGAGGATAGGCGCTGTGGAAGTCGGGTGAGTTGAGGATCGACAGGTGTTCACTGCTGAAGATGTCCGGCCGCAGCGTGAACAGCTCATGTGGCGTATATGCGAAGGGCGATATACCACTCACTGTGCAGAGGCCATCCCACCAGTATCGGTAATGGTCATCGGTCCATGTAATGGGGGCGAAAAGCAGCAGCACACGCACGGCGATCGCAAGCGCGAAGAACCAACGCCGGTCCGTTCCAGCGATCCGCGCGGAGAACAACACGAAGGCGACGAACGCGATCGCATAACCACCCAGCAGAAGCATGCTTTCATGGCGATGCGGGCCATAGCCCAGGAAGGCGACCGCGATCACCAGTACGATGAACGCGCCCCATGCGATCCATTGATCCTTCCTGTTCATCCCGCCGTGCGCAGGCTATGCACCAACGAATACCACGCCACTGCACCGAACCCGAAGGCGACCATGAGGTGGTACGGCACCAGGCCGAAGTCGCCCACGCGCACCGCGTAAATGATCCCGAACACCGCGTAGGCCGCGATGGCGAACTCGATGAGGACCAACGGCGTGATGGCGCTTTTCAGATAGGTGCTGCGTGCCCAATGCGCGCCGTCGTGCGAGGCACCCACTTTCGGGGTACGCACAAAGGGCGTGCGCCTGCCGATGTACCCTTCGATCACCGCGATGGCGTTGTGCAGCGAAAGGCCCATGCTCACCGCCAGGAAGAGCGGGAAGATGCTGAAGAAGTGCAGCGCCCCACGCCATCCTTGTTTGTAGTTCTTGTGCGCCACGGCATAGAAGGCGATCAGCACCAGTAGTGCGGAGGTGAAGACCACGGCGATGTTGAACAGGATGCGGAACTCCGGATGGCGCTGTTTGATGACGAGGATAGGAACGCTGAGCAGTGCCGTGCCCAGGATGCTGATGAAGATGGTGCTGTTCATCAGGTGGAAGATCGCATGCAACTTGGTGCCCAGCGGCAGCGCCTTGTCGCGCAGCACCTTGCCGAGGTTCTTCACCACACACTCCGCAGCGCCCTTGTTCCAGCGGTATTGCTGCGCCTTCAGCGCGTTCATCACCGCGGGCAGCTCGGCGGGCGATACCACGTGCTCCAGGTACTGGAACTTCCAACCGCGAAGCTGCGCCCGATAGCTCAGGTCGAGGTCCTCGGTGAGCGTATCGGATTGCCAACCGCCCGCATCAACGATGGTGCGCTTGCGCCAAACACCGGCCGTGCCGTTGAAGTTGATGAAACAGCCCAGGTTGTTTCGGCCGCTCTGTTCCACGCTGAAGTGCGCATCCAGACCGAAGGCCTGCAGACGCGTGAGCAGGTTGTTGCCCCGGTTCAAATGGCCCCAGCGCGTTTGCACCACTCCCACACGTTCGTCCTGGAACCATGGGACCACCTGCCACAACATGTCTGTGGGCGGCATGAAATCCGCGTCGAAGACCGCGATGAACTCGCCCTTGGCCAATGTCGTTCCGTAGGCGAGCGCTCCCGCCTTGTAGCCCGCGCGGTCCGGTCGGCGCACCTGAACGATATCGATCCCTTTGGCCCGCCAGAACGCCACACGTTCCGCACAAAGGGCCTGCGTCTCATCGGTGCTGTCGTCCAGCACTTGGATCTCCAGCTTGTCCGCCGGCCAATCGAGCTTCGCCACCTGGTCGATCAGGCGTTCCACCACGTAGCGCTCGTTGTACAAGGGCAACTGGACCGTGACGATCGGCAATGGCGTGCTGGCCGGCCACGGTGCGACGCTGCGCTTCTGCTTCCGCTTGGCCCGCACATAGGCGAAAGTGAGCTGCAGCTGTGTAATGCTGAACAGCACGATGAAGCTCAGCAGGATGCCATAGACGATCAACAGGGCCAGCGCCATCAGCGGTACTTGAATATGGTGGTGATGATCTTGTAACCGGCCATCACGGTGCCGTAAACCGTTCCGCTCACTTTGCTCACTCCGATGCGTTTGCGATAGTCCACCGGCACTTCGGTGCAGCGCAACCCGAGCTTGGCGGCTTTCACCTGCATCTCCACGGTCCAACCGAAAGTACGGTCACGCATGCCGATGGCGAGCAGCGCCTCGTAGCGCACCGCGCGGAAGGGGCCCAGGTCCGTGAAGCGCACGCCGTACATCCAGCGGATCATGCGCGTGGCCAGCCAGTTGCCGAAGATCTGTTGCGGGGTCATGGATCCGCGCTCCTTCAGACCAAGGGCGCGTGAACCGATCACCAGGTCGGCCTCGCCATGGAGGATCGGCGCGATCAACTCCGGCAACTGCTCCGCATGGTCGCTGTGGTCGGCATCCAGGAAGACCACGATATCCGGCGCAGGGCTGTGTGTGGCGACCTGTTCCATCGCCTTCGAACAGGCGTTCCCGTATCCGCGCACAGGCTGGTCCACCACGGTGGCACCGGCCCGCTCCGCCGCTGCGCGGGTGGCATCCGTGCTCGCGTTGTTGGCCACCACGATGGCGCGCACCAGGTGCTTCGGTATGTCGCGTATCACCAGCCCCACCGCTTCGGCTTCGTTGTAGGCAGGGATGATGACGTCGATGAGCATGGGTGGCATTGGGGATGGCTGACGGGAAGTCGCTTACGGAAGGCCCTCCTGACAAAGGAATCGCTTGTCTGGTCCACCCACCAGGGAATGTCGGCGATCGAACAAGATCCTCTGGTTCGCACACTACGATGTGCACCACAGGCTTGCCACACTTCTTGACCCACATCAAGTGCCCGGCGGAGATACCCGGAAAACCTTTGCCGCCGAAACCAACACACACATCACCATGCGAACCAACAGACTTCTTTCCATCTTCACCTGGCTGCTCATCGGCATCTCCGTCATGGGCATCCTTTCAGTGA
>JBGTIB010000008.1:0-8908 GCA_041745875.1 Flavobacteriales bacterium
CCGATGATTTCACCGGACCCAATGCGATCTATGCAGGGGCCTTGTGGATGGGTGGAATTTCGCCCGATAACCAATTGAAGATCGCAGCGGTGCTTTACCGTGCCCAAGGCAAGAACGATTTCTGGCCGGGCCCGTTGACCAATACCGGTGACGCCTCGGTGAATTTTGACGTATGCGTGGAATACGACAGGTTCTGGACCACAAGCCGCCAGCAGGTGGAGGCCCATATCCAGTGGTACGCATGCAGCCAGGATCCCGATTGCGATCTGGACGACATCTTCCCTGATGGTTATTCGATCCCTCTATCCTTCATCGAATGGCCTGTGATGGGCAATGTGGATGCGGGGCAGGACCTGTTCCTTGCGCCGTTCGTGGATGTGAACGGTGACGGGAGCTACGACCCTTCGCAGGGCGATCACCCCGATTATGGTTTCGACCTGACCGTGGAGGATTGTCTTTTCAAGGATCGTGAGGATCCCGTGCCTTTGTTCGGCGACAACAACATCTACTGGATCTTCAATGACAAGGGTAACGCCCATACCGAGACGCAGGGTCAGCCGATCGGACTGGAGGTGCGTGCACAGGCTTTCTCGTTCAATACGAACGACGAGATCAACAACATGACCTTCTACAACTACGTGGTCATCAATCAGGGCTCACAGACCCTGTTGAACACCTACTTCGGTCACTTCGTTGATCCGGATGTGGGCTGTTCCAATGATGACTTCGTTGGTTGCGATGTGGGCCGAGGATTGGGCTTTGCCTACAACTGGTCCGATGTGGACGCGCCCTGTCTGGGTGCTGTTGGTTATGGTGGTCCATCGCCTCCCCCCCCGGCCATTGGGGTCGACTTCTTCGAAGGTCCTTTCCAAGATGCCGATGGTACGGACAATCCAGGTCCGAATCAAGGACTCAGCTGCCAGGAGTATCAGCAGCAGGGTGGTATCCCTTACGCTGGCATCGGGATCGGGTATGGGGATGACGTGATCGATAACGAGCGCTTCGGGATGCGTGCGTTCATCTATTTCAACCGCGAGGGCAATGCCGTGGTGACCGACCCTTCGAATGCCACGCACTTCTATAACTACTTGCGCAGCATCTGGAAGAACAATCAACCCCAGACCTATGGTGGCACCGGCTTCACCTCCGATGGCAGTGGCTTGCAGGCCTTCTATATGTTCCCCTGGGATACGGATCCCGTAGGCTGGGGGACCAACTGCGTTCCGCAGCCTGATTGGCGCGAACTGACGCCCACCCCAGCGATCCCCGATCGCCGATTCGTGCAGAGCGCAGGTCCCTTCACATTGGAGCCCGGTGCATACAATAACATCACGGTGGGTGTGGTGTATGCACGTGCTTCACAAGGTGGTGCGGTGGCCAGTGTCGGGTTGTTGAAGATCGCTGACGACAAAGCGCAGGCCTTGTTCGACAACTGCTTCAAGATCCTGGATGGACCGGATGCACCGGATCTTTCGATCCGTGAATTGGACCGGGAGCTGATCATCTATCTGATCAATCCCGCAGGGAGCAATAACGAGAACATGGGCTACACGGAACTGGATCCCGTGATCCCCGAGGAGGACGTCGATGGAAACCCGTACGACCGGTTCTATCGCTTCCAGGGTTACAAGGTGTACCAGCTCAAGAATTCCACGGTCAGTGTGTCCGACGTTGAGAATGTCGAACTGGCGCGTTTGATCTACCAGGGCGATATACGTGACAGCATCGGTCAGATCATCAACTACGAATTCAATGAGGACCTCGGTTTGAGCGTGCCCCGTGAGATGGTGAACGGTTCCGATACCGGAGTGGTACACTCCATTCGTGTGACACGCGATGCCTTCGCCCAGGGCGACCCGACCTTGGTGAATTTCAAGTCGTACTACTTCCTGGCCATTGCCTACGGTTACAACAACTACGAGGAATATGATGTAGCGACCGGGCTGGGTCAGCCGTTCCGTTATGTGGCCGGCCGGAAGGCCGCGCTGGGCGCGATCCGTGCCTATGTCGGTATTCCGCACAAGCCCGCTCCCGAGAACGGTGGTACGGTGCAGAATGCCAACTTCAATGACCGTCTCCCGATAACGCGTTTGGAAGGCCAGGGTAATGGGGGGCTGCCCCTTGAGCTTCTGCCCGAATCGGAGAACGCGATCATGGCAGGTCCGCCGTGGAGGAGCGACGAACTGAAGTACCGTGCGGGCAAAGGCCCCATTGATGTGAAAGTGGTCGACCCGCTGGCGGTCCCGGAAGCCAATTTTGAGCTTTGGTTCCAGGATAGCATTACACCCGGCAACTTGGATGATGCTTACTGGTACATCGTGAACCTCAGCACCGGCGAAACTGTCCAGAGCGATCGCGTCATCGACCTGAGGTACGAACAGTTACTGTTGAATTGGGGGCTTTCCGTGACGATCGGGCAGGTATCGTATTCGGGTTCCGGTGGGGGCAGTTTCACCGAGCCGGTCAATAGCGGTGTCATTCGCTTCACCGACCCATCGAAAGCCTGGCTCAATGGAATACCGGATGGTGAAGGCCCGATCCCGCATAACTGGATCCGCTCGGGTACCCAGACCTTCCAGGATTCCGCGGTCTTCAATGACAGGACTTTCGACAATGAACAGTTGTATGAACAGATCCTGGGCGGCAGATGGGCACCATGGGCCCTGGTAGGACAAGCACCCTTCCAGCCTTCGGAACCGAACTTGGTATCCCTCACCCAGACGAGCGTAGCGCCGATCAGTGAAACGCCGAGCATCCAGGTGGTGATCACCGCTGATCAGAGCAAATGGACGCGTTCTCCTGTTCTTGAACAGGAAGCCGTATCGAGCCTCGCTCAGGGTGGTGCGTCACGGATGTCGTTGAGGGCATCGCCGAGCATCGACAAGGCCGGGCGCAAGGCAGGAACACCTGGCGCGAACAATGATGAAGCCACGCGGAACGGTTCACAACCCACCGGTATGGGTTGGTTCCCCGGATATGCGATCGACCTGGAGACGGGTGAGCGCTTGAACATCGCGTATGGCGAGAACAGCTTCTGGGGCGGTGAGATCGGGCGTGATATGATCTGGAACCCCAGCGACCAGGCATACACGGCAAGTGGTTCACCGGTGTTCGGTGGAGCGCATTGGATCTACGTGTTCAAGAATGACCGAAGGATCTCGAATGTCGATAACAGGATCCCTGGTTATGACGAAGGACACTTCCTGTATGAAACCCTCCTGGTCGGCACCACCGAGTCCCGCCGCCGCGTGTTCCGTGCGGTGAGTTGGGTGGGTAGTGCGCTGCTGGTCAGTGGACGTCAACTCCTCGAGACCGATGTTCGGATCATTCTCAACGTGGCCAAACGGTACGCGAGCTACACCGACTATGCAGGCTCTCCTTCACCGATCGTTCCCGAACGTAATAATGGATTGCCGTTGTACTCCTTCGGAACCGGGGATCTGGCCACCGGTACCCAGGTGTTCGAGGTGTTGGAGTCCTCACTGGACATGATCAATATCGTTCCGAACCCCTACTACGCGTTCAGCGGTTACGAGACCTCCCGCCTGGACAATCGCGTGAAGTTCATCAACCTTCCGCAGGAATGTACGATCTCCATCTACAACGTGAGCGGCACCCTGGTGCGGAAGTTCCGCAAGGACAATGACCTCACTTATCTGGATTGGGACCTGAAGAACGCGAGCAACATCCCCATAGCCGGTGGCTTGTACATCTGCCATGTGGAAGTGCCCGATGTTGGTGAAAAGGTGCTCAAATGGTTCGGTGTGCTGCGGCCCATCGATCTGCAGAACTTCTAAGCGCACGACGACCCCATATTAAGGAAGCATGGAGATGATGCGAATGATGATACGATCGGCAGTGGTCCTGGTGACGCTGACGTCCCTTACTGCGTCGCCCGTTCGTGCGGGCAATCCGGATCGTGCAGGATCCGCCGGAGCCACCCAGCTGCTGATCAACCCGTGGGCCCGGTCCTCGGGCTGGGGCCTGGCCAATAGTGCATCGCTACGCGGGGTTGAATCCTTCTTCGGGAACATCGCCGGACTGGCCCATGTGAACAAGACCGAGGTGAATTTCACCAATGCACAATGGTTGTCCGGTTCCGGCATCGCCATCAATAGTGTAGGCATCGGTCAGAAGCTCGGCTCTTCCGGTGTGCTTGGCATCACCGCCACCACCATGACATTCGGCGAAATGGAGGTGACCACTTTTGATATACCCGAGGGAGGCCGCGGAACCTTCAGGCCCAGCATGGCGAACATCGGACTGGCCTATTCCAAAAGCTTCTCCAATTCCATCCACGGTGGCATGCTGGTACGCGTGGTATCCGAAAGCATCGCCAACGTGCGCACCTCCGGGGTCTGTTTCGATGCAGGCATCCACTATGTGACCGGTCCGAAGGACAACCTCCACTTCGGTATCGCGCTGAAGAACGTTGGACCGGCCATGACCTTCGCTGGGGATGGTCTCTCCGTACAGGGTTTGCTCGTGCAAGGGAGCGATCAGCTCACCCTGGAGCAACGTTCCGAGAAGTTCGAGATACCGTCCATGCTGAACATCGGAATGTCCTACGACTGGCATTTGAACGAAATGCATCGCCTCACATTCGCCGGTACTTTCGTGTCGAACTCCTTTACCAAGGATCAAGGCATGTTCGGTCTGGAGTATGCGTTCCGAAAGATGTTGCACGTCCGTGCCGGTTATCTGTATGAGGAAGGGATCACCAGTGATGCGGATCGTACCACGGTTTTCACCGGGCTTGCCGCCGGCATGAGCGTTGATCTTCCGTTCGGCGACGATAAGCAGTCCGCGATCGCGATCGACTATGCGTACCGGACCACCAACCCTTTCGCAGGCGTACACTGCATCGGGTTGAGAATTTCACTCTGACGATAAGCGCATTACCTTTGGGAAGAGGACCTGTTCGGGTCCTCTTCCTTTCTTATCAACCCCCAATGAACCTCGGCCATGAGCAATCCGGCCTATTACACTGAAGAGGGCCTGCGCAAGCTGCAGGATGAATTGCATCAGTTGCGCACCGTTGAACGGCCGCACTTGAGCCAGCAGATCGCGGACGCCCGGGACAAGGGAGACCTGAGCGAGAATGCCGAATACCACGCCGCCAAGGAGGAACAAGGGCTGTTGGAGGCACGGATCGCCAAGATGGAGGAGACCCTTGCCAGTGCCCGGGTGGTGGATATGTCCCAAATGGACGATTCACGCGTGTTCATTCATTCCCGTGTGATGGTGCGCCTTGTGGACAATGGTGCGCAACGCGAATTCACCCTGGTGGCAGAGAGCGAGGTGGACATCAAGGTGGGTAAGATCAGTGTGAGTTCGCCCATTGGGAAGGGACTGCTTGGCAAGGCGCGTGGTGAAGTGGCCGAAGTGGTGACCCCGACGGGGACCACCCGTTTCGAGGTCATCGAGATCAGCCGCTGAACCATGTCGAGCATCTTCACCCGTATCGTGCAGGGCGAGATCCCATGCCACAAGGTGGGCGAGGACGAACGCTATCTGGCATTCCTGGACATCAACCCGCTTCGCCAGGGTCATACCCTGGTCATACCCAAGGTGGAAGTGGACCAGCTCTTCGATCTTGACGATGAGCTGTTGGCCGGCATCCTACCCTTCGCCAAGGATGTTGCACGACGGATCAAGGCCGTGGTACCGTGCGCACGGATCGGTGTCACGGTGATCGGCATGGAGGTGCCTCATGCACACGTGCACCTGATCCCCATTGATGGGATCCACGACATGGAATTCAGCCGACCCAAGCTGAAGATCTCGACCAAGGAAATGGAGGAACTGGCCACCCGGATCCGGGTGGCCTAGTGTCAGCGCACACGATCGGGATTGTTGCGCAGAAAGGCGCTCCAATCCTTTCCGCCGCGTTTCTTCTGCAACCCGGCTGAGGGATTATCGGTGGCATAGTGGTGGCAGAGCGCCACGGCCACGGCATCCGTGGCATCGGTGCTGGAGGGTAGGTCGGCCGCGCCCAGGATCCCCGCCAACATGGAAGCAACCTGTTCCTTGCTGGCGTTCCCATTGCCGGTGATGCTCTGCTTGACGCGCTTGGGTGCATACTCCACAACACTGAGATCGCGGTGCAGTGCCGCAGCGATGGCCACCCCTTGGGCCCGGCCAAGTTTCAACATGCTCTGTACGTTCTTTCCGAAGAATTGCGCCTCGATGGCAAGCTCATCGGGGTGATGTCGCTCGATGATCGAGATGGTGTGAGAGAAGATCGCGCGCAATTTCAGGGTATGGTCCTCCAGCGGCGGAAATCGGATGGCACCCGCTTCCAACAACTTTACCGTGCGCCCTTCCACCCGAAGCACACCGAAGCCCATCACCGTGGTGCCCGGGTCGATACCTAGTATGATCCGCTCCGTCGTGATGGGCCTACTTTTGGCAACAGCGCTATCCGGTTCCATACGCAACTCCTTGGCCCGCACCTTGATCGTCATATTCCGTTGGGGGATCTTCCTGTTCGCGTGCGGTTTTCTGTGGAGCCAGCTGGCTGCGGATAAAGGTACACAGGCGATGGCGGTGCTACGGACCGTTCGCGAGGAGCGCATGTTCGTCGGTGTGCTGGTCCTGGTCGGATCGTTGATGCTTCTGAATTGGGGCCTGGAATCGATGAAATGGCGCCGCCTGATGGAACCGGTACAGACGATCGGAGCATGGCGTGCCTGGTTGGCAACCATCGCCGGTACCAGTCTCGCTTTGATCACCCCCAATCGCACCGGTGAATTCCTGGGCCGTGTGCTGTTCCTGGGTCCCGGGCACCGCATCTCCGGCAGTTTCGCAACAGCCTTGGGCAGCATCGCCCAATTCGTGGTGACCCTGGTCATGGGGGGACTTGGGCTAACGACGATGTTATATCTGGGATATCCGCTACCCTGGCCATCCGGATGGATGTCGGTCGCGTTGGTCTCGCTCACCGGATTGGTCTCACTTGGTGCACTCGTGCTCTACTTCAACCCGGCCATGTTGCGGAACCTGTTGTTGCTTCTGCCCTTTCTCAGGCGTTTGGAGATGGCCTCTTCCGTGCTGAACGCATATGGCAGGAACGACCTTGCGGTGGTTTTGCTGCTCAGTGCTTTGCGGTACATGGTATTCACCGGACAGTTCGTATTGCTGCTCGCTGTGTTCCATGCAGGAGTACCCACCACCACGGCGATGCTGGTAGTGCCTGTCGTCTATCTGGTGTCCACCCTGGTGCCTACGATGCTGATCACCGAACCTGGTGTCAGGAGCACTGCCGCCGTCGCGATGTTCATACCCCTGGGGGGGAATGAGAGCGCGGCGCTTTTCGCCACCTTCAGCTTATGGCTCGTGAATCTTGTGATCCCTGCCCTGGCGGGTAGTGTGATCCTTGTGCTTGCGCGGATACGTTCAACGGAGAACGGGGCATGAGCGAGGCGCTCCTCTTCGCAGTACTTGCATTCCTCCTGGCCATGGGGCAGGCATTCTTCCTGCAGGCTTGTTACGATGCGATCAAATCCCGTACACCACCAGCGGTTGGAACAAGCGATCATTCCGATGCGCTCCCTTTCATCAGCGTTGTCGTACCTGCGCGGAATGCGATCCCATCCATTGCAACTGTCCTCCAGGATCTTAGGGCACAGATATATCCGCTGGATCGTTTTGAGGTCATGGTCGTGGACGACAAGAGCACCGACGATACAGCGGGCATCGTTCGCTCGATGATGCGCACCTGGTCAGGGTTGCAACTGCTTTCCTCCGGAACAGCGGGGAAGAAGGCCGCCATCACCACCGGTGTTGCTGCGGCGAAGGGTGACATCGTGCTGCTTACCGACGCCGACGTACGATGCGGTAGGGATCGTCTGCGAGACCTGGCGCATCACTGGATGACCTCGCGGGCGGACCTGGTCCTGATGCCTGTGCTGACCACGGGCGGCAACGGACCTACGGCGTGGCTGCAACGTGAGGAACAACTCGCCCTGCAGGCTGTTTCGGCTGGCAGTGCTCTGGTGGGCAGGCCCGTGCTGGCCAATGGCGCGAACATGGCGTTCACCCGTCAGGCGTTCATGGACGTGGGGGGGTACCAGGGTGATCGCTGGGCGTCCGGCGATGACATGTTCCTGCTTCAGCGTATGCGCCACGCCCGGCGCAGCGTGACCTACTTGTTGGAGCCCGGTGCCGTGGTGCATGTGGAGCCCGAGGAAAGTTGGTCTGCAGCCTTGTCCCAACGCTTGCGCTGGGCGGGCAAGATGCGCATGTACCGTGAGCCGGTCGGGATGATCGCGAGCGGCATGGCCGTCCTGATGCCATGGGTGTTGCTGGTGCTGACCCTGTGTTCCTTGCGCGCTGTGAAGGATCCGAACGAGCTTTTCCATCCCGCCTTACTGCTCCCTGCCGCATGGCTGGTATGGATGATCCCGATCGTGCGTCTCGTCGGTGCCATGCGGGACTTCTTCAATGGACCGATCGATAGGGCCATGCGTCCGGCAGGAAAAGCCTCAGTTGCTTCCACGGTCGTCGCGCTCGTGGCATTCACACTATACACACCGTTGATCGCGATCCTGTCGATCTTCGTCCGGCCTACTTGGAAAGGTCGCCGCATTTGAACATGCCTTCCACCACCGATCAGAGCCTGAGCGCCATCGCCCGGCGTCGCCTGTTCCGCGATCGCAACGCGGTGGTCGGTCTGGTCGTTATCGGTACCGCATTGTTGGTGGCCCTGTTGGGAGGGGTCATCAGGCCCGACCCCTCGCCCTGGGCCAACCGCCAGGTACTTGGTATCCGCGATCAAGGACCCGGGTTCGAAGTGACGATGCTGAAGGTGCCGAAACAGGGGCTCCGAGCCCCTTGTAACTTCATCGATGAACTGTTGTTCGGCGGATGTCCCCTGAACTGGGAACCCATTCCGGTAGCATGGCAC
>JBGTIB010000009.1:0-38638 GCA_041745875.1 Flavobacteriales bacterium
AATTGCGACCTCAAGTTGGACCACTCCTCTTCCTCCAATTGGAACATGAAGTCATCCGGGAACCGGTCCAAGTTCCTTTTGACCTGTTCATTGAGACGCTTGGTCGGGATGCCATACAGCTTGGCAAGATCGTGGGCCAACATCACCTTTTCTCCACGTATCCAGTGGATCTGAGCGGCGATCGCTTCCTCGGGAAAATTCATCAAGTCTTCCATTGTATACCCGCCCGACGGTTTATCCGTCAGCGATCGGACGCAAAAGATGGTAACATCTTGACGAAAAAACAAGCGATCGCGAAAGGAAGTGGACCGGGCGGGGCGGACTTCAGGGTGCCCGCAGAGCTACCGAGCGGCCTGCAGCCTCACTTGTTTCATGGCTTCCAGACCACGCTTCAAGAAAGCCTCGTACTCCACAGCGTTCGGTGTGTAGCCCACGGGATCGGTGAGCAACTCGCCGTCGGGAGTAAGCAGTACGTACAGCGGTTGGCTGGCACTGATGAAGTTCTCGGCCTGGAAGGTGGCCCACTTGTTCCCGATGGTCATGATCGGCTTCTTCACACCCGAACCCGTCTCGAAGATGAATTGATCCTCCTTCGGCAGATCGCGTTTGTCGTCCACGTAGAGCGAGATGATGATGTACTCCTTGTCCAACAATTGGAAGATCGCCGGTTCGGGCCAGACGTTCTCCTCCATCTTCCTGCAATTCACGCAGGCCCATCCAGTGAAATCGAGCATGAGCGGTTTGCCTTCGCGCTTTGCCCGGGCCAGGCCTTCGTTCACGTCATGTTCGCAGGGCAGTCCGAGTGGGCATTCACTCTCCTGCTGGTACAAACTGTAGAACAAGGGTGGTGGAAAACCACTGAGCAATTTCAGATTGCGGGATTCGGCCCTCGTGAGGCCGGGCAGGAGATAGATCACGAAGACCACGCTGATCACACCCAGGCCAAGACGCACTTTGGAAGGTCTGACGTTCGGGCTGTCGTGCGGGAACTTGATGTAGCCGAAGAGATACAGCGCAAGTCCCATTCCTACTGCGACCCACAGCCCGATGAACACTTCGCGGGGCAACAGGCCCCAATTCATGACCAGGTCGGCATTGCTTAGGAACTTGATCGCCAGGCCCAACTCCACGAATCCCAGCACGACCTTCACGGTATTGAGCCAGCTTCCACTGCGTGGCAGGCTGTTGAGCCATTGGGGGAACAGGGCGAAAAGCGCGAAGGGCAGGGCAAGCGCCAGTCCGAATCCGCCCATTCCCATGGTCAACTGCCAAGCTCCGCCTTCGGCCGTCAGTGCGCCTGCCAGCAGGGAACCCAGGATCGGGCCGGTGCAACTGAACGATACCAAGGCCAGGGTGAGTGCCATGAAGAAGATGCCGATCATGCCACCGAAGCGACTTGCGTTCTGGTCCATCCTGTTCACCCAACTGCTGGGCAGGGTGATCTCGAAATAACCGAAGAAGGAGATCGCGAACACGATGAAGATCACGAAGAAGAAGATGTTCAACCAGGGGTTGGTGCTCACTTCATTGAAGATCTCCGGGTTCACACTGCCGAGCAGGTGGAAGGGAATGCTGAAGACCAGGTAGATGGCAAGAATGAACGCGCCGTAGGTGATGGCATTGGTCATCCCTTTTCCGCGATCCTCGCTGCCCTTGGTGAAAAAACTCACAGTGAGCGGGATCATGGGGAACACACAGGGGGTGAGCAGCGCAAGCAGCCCACCGATGAAACCGAGGAAGAAGATGGTCCACAAGGTGGTATCCTTAGGGACCGTGGTTCCGCCCCCGGGGATCACCGGGTTCTGCAGGTCCACGTTGGGCAGCTTCATTTCGGCAACATCCCGTTTCACTTCGATGTCCTTGAAACGCTCATCCTTGGGGTCGAAGGGCAGCGTACCCAACTCGAAGTGGCCTGTACCCGGTGCGACGAGGAAATAGATCGTCGTGGGCGGCAGGCACATCTCATCGTTGCAGGTCATGAACTCGAAAGAGCCGGTGACGGAGGCCTGTGGATCCGATAGTCGAATGCGCTGGGTGAAGCGTGCCGCACCTTGGAACTTCTTCACCAGCATGTCGAACACGGGGTCGTGCCCATCAACCACCTTGTCGCCCGTTTCGGTGACATCCCCTTGCACCGTCACCACATCGCTGGGGTCGATGATCACGGAAGTAGGCCATGGGCCCATGTCCCCGTAGTCGTTCTGCGAGTACACGTACCAGCCGGCCTCGATGGCTACATTGAAGATCAGGTCGTAGGAACCTTTCTCCAATGGAGTGGATCGGATGGTCAATTCCGTGGGATCGGGCGGTGCCTCCATGCCCGGCTGACCAGGAAGTTGAGCCCAGGCAGAGGCGGGAAGAAGAAAAGCAAGAAGCAGGTACAAGCGCATCTCCATGATCTACTGCTTGGCGTCGCGTGCGGGGATCTCGAAACGGAAGGGAACCACCCGTGGTGGCAGGCAGGTGCGGTCCGTACAGGTCATGTATTCGACCTCACCTTCAACAACGAATGCACCATCGCTTTGGGGCTTCACCGGCAATACGAAACGGACCGTGTCACTGTGGTACCGCACGGTCATAGCGAAATTGGGGTCGTAGGTTTCCACTGGTACCGGCTCGCGGAAGGCACCACCGACCTCATAAGCCTCTGACGGTTGAAAGGTGAAAGTGGTGGCGATGGGTCCATCGTCACTGGGAAGTTCCGTTGCATACATGTACCAGCCTTTTTCCAATCGGGCTTCCAGGGTCAACTCCACTTGTCCGTCAGGCATGGCCATAGCGGAGAATGTCCAGGATGCCGGTCCCGTGTCGGATGGCGCGATCAACATGAAAAGGAGAAGCGTGGCAAGCATGGCGGCGGCTTGGCAAAAATAGGACCAGCCAGCAAGCGATATCCTTGGTCCTTGCCAGGATCCTTGCTATCCCACGCCCAGTGCGCGTATCCTTAAAGAATGTCAATGCTTTCCACCCTCGGAACCGGAATGACCATGCCGTACTTGAGCACGATATTTTCGGGATCGTACATCCAAATGGTGGTCTCCACGGCCTTCATTCCTTCGTCATCTTGAAAAGTGATGCGGCACTTTCCGCGCTCGCTGTTACCCAGTCGCATGGCTTGTGCGAGCCGGGCCAATATGGCTTGCCGTTGTTCGACCGTTCTTGGCAGTGGCTGCTTCGGAAAGCGCAAACCAGCTACAAGTTCCTTGGGGATCAAGGTGATGTTCGGGGCAAGCATGGTCCGTACGGTATTGATGGAGGTTGAAGATAAGTACAAAGAATACCGCATTGTATCACCCCCGATCACTTTTTGGGACGGGCTCAGGTAGTGATCGGCCACGCCATGCGGGCCAATACGCGGGAGCCTGCCTGGGCCTGGACCCCTTCGGCGATCCGCGATCCGCACAACCAGATGATGCGTTCATCGCTGACCAACACATAGGTTGATGCCTTGCGCTCCAGCGGAATCTTGGCATCGATCAATAGATCGCTCACCAGTTTCGAACCATCCAAACCGATCGGTCGCATCCGATCACCTGCCCGCCATGGTCGCAACTCAAGAGGATATCGCAGGCGATCGGCATCGAACCAGGCCACGGAAGGAACGAACTCCGTGTCGATCGATCCCGGGTTTTCCAACGTGATCGTCAAGGGTGCTCCATCGGGTACCTCGTCCCAAGCAGGGATCGTCCAGGTGGGTGCCGGTGCCCCATCGTACACGATCACCAGATCCTGTCGATCCACCTGCACTTCACCGTGCAGGGAAGGGAATCGCCTTCCGGACCTCCCTTGTTTGATGGCGAGCATGATCTCTTCCAGCCGCTCGGGATGGAACGGCGCATCCCTGAGCACTTCCTGAAGGAACAGCATGGGCGACGCGTGATCAAGGATCTTTCGGAACGGGATCCGGAACACGCCTGGCCGCACCTCGGTCACGCCACCCGTCCGGTCCACGATCAATTGGGCTCGACTGAGCATGGCCATGTCGCGCAGCAAGCGCACATTCCGCTTCAGCACGCGGTGGGATCCCGGGCGCCATTCCTCCAGCATGGGAAGCAAGTGATGCCGGATCCTGTTGCGCAGGTAGGTGGTATCCTGGTTGCTGCTGTCCTCCCGGAAGGGGATCGCATGCTTCCGGGCATAGGCTTCGATCTCGCTCCGCATGGAACCCAGGAGCGGACGGATGAAACGACCAGGCTCACCCGACGCAGGGTCCACCATGTCGTCATGCAAGTCCACCGTCCCCGGACGTGTGACATCCGGAATAACGCTCCAGCCTCCGATGCCCATGCCCTGCAGCAGACCGATGAACAGCGTTTCGATCGCATCATCAGCATGGTGTGCCAGTGCCATGCAGGTGGGATGACCCTCCAGCAATTGCCGGAACCAGGCGTACCGCAACTTGCGGGCGGCCATCTGTACGGACGTACCGGTGGAAACTGCCTCGGCGGCAACATCGCATCGATGGGCACGGAACGGCACACCGAGGGACGCGCACTGATCCCTGACGAACTCGAGGTCATTATCACTTTCAGCACCACGGAGGCCATGGTCCACATGTGCGACATGGCAAGGATGATCCAACTCCATCAGGACATGGAGCAGGACCATGCTGTCGACACCGCCGCTGACACCGACCCACACCGCTGTTCCGGGGGCGATCGGACCGTAGATCTCGATCTGGCGACGGACTTGTGCGATCAGGTCCATAGTGCTTCGATCACCGATCGGGCCTTCAGTTCGCATTCCTCCCATTCGCGTTGTGGATCGCAAGCCGCGGTGAGTGCGCTGCCCGTGCTCAGGGTGGTGCGTCCTGTGTTGGCATCATGCAGGACAGTGCGGATCACTACGTTCAGATCGGCCGTTCCATCCGGAGCGAAGTATCCCATGGTGCCGCTATACAAGCCCCTGCGCTGATCCTCGTGGACATCGATCAGTTGAATGGCACGGTGTTTCGGTGCACCGGTCATGCTGGCCATCGGGAAACAGGACCGCACCGCATCCATCGGGCTCACACCGGGTCGTAGTGTTGCACTAACAGTGCTGGTCATCTGATGGACGGCAGGATGGCTGCGCACCATACAAAGTTCATCCACATGTACACTGCGGCTTGCAGCGATCCGTGACAGATCGTTCCGCATCACATCCAGCGCCATGATGTTCTCGCTTCGTTCCTTGGGATCGTTCCCAAGTTCTTCGGCCAGTCTTACATCCTCGGCACCATCTGATGAACGCGGACGGGTCCCTTTCATAGGCTGACCGAAGATCCGCGTTCCGTTGAAGCCCAGGAATCTTTCGGGGCTGGCACAAAGTGCGTAGTGTCCTCCCAAGCGATGGAATCCGGCGAAGTCCGCGCGGCTGGATCTCAACAGATGAGCGAAGGCCTGGTAGGGATCCCAGTGAGCAGCATCGGCCACGCGCTGTATGCAGTAGTTCACCTCGTAGATATCGCCCCTCTGGATGTGGTCCATGAGGGAGCGGGCGTGCACCAGGTAGCGTTCACGAGTTGTGATCGGTGACCAGATGAGCTTGGCGTTCAACGCGGAACTCATCGCAAGACCACCCAGTTCATGCAAGAGCTTCGTTGCGGGGGCCTCATCACCGGGCATCACATGGACCAGTGTCTCCTTCCCCACCCATTCGAACACCCACCGGGGAATGTACCAATGCTCCATAGGCAGGACACGCTCCAATGGATGCCTTGACGGGATCTTCTCCAATGATTCGAAGAGGTCGTAGTACATGTGCCCGAAGGTCCAGTCGGTTGCACCTCCTTCGTTTGTACACAGGGGAGCCGCGATCCTTTCAAGGCAGCCCACCGCCAACAGATCGCGTCCCCGATCGGCCACCCTTCGGAACAGGAAGCTGTCGTACGGAAGCAGTGCCGCCCAGTTGAGGATGTCCTGTCGGGGATGACGGATGGTGCGGCGCATGGAGGTGCCAAGATATCCGCTGCAACTCCACGCCGTGGTCGCTTCAGACGGTGGTCCTTCGTCTGACGCCGCGTACGATCGCGACCAGGATCAGCAACAGACCGAACACCATGGCCACGCGCCCCACCTGATCGCCATGCCGCACGAAGAAGGTGATCCGGTCATTGAGATGGACCTGCGAACGGCGCACATCGGGGGTCCACCAAGGTGTGGCCTCGCGGATCACACCACGCTGGTCCACGAAACACGATGTGCCCGTATTGGCCGAACGCGCGATGCTGCGCCGCGTTTCGATGGCACGCAACGATGCGAACGACAAATGCTGCCGGTAGCCCGGCGAGGTATCCCACCAGCCGTCGTTAGTAATGATGGCGATCATGTTCCCGCCGTTCCGAACATGTGCGGCGATATGTTCACCGAACACCGATTCGTAACAGATCGCAGGGATCACCTTGATCCCGGAAGTGGGATCGTCCAGCACGGAACGCTCCTCCTGTTGCCCAAGACTTCCTGTTGTACCTCCCAGGTCCAGGGCCAATTCGCTCAACTGGCCCAACACACGCTCGAAGGGCATCAGTTCGACACCGGCCACCAACCGGCTCTTGTGGTAACTCTCCACATTGCCTGCCACGGGCATGAACAACGCTGCATTGTAGGACTCGTACCAGTAGCCGCTCTCGCCCATCCTGCGGCCGATCACTGGTATCGGTGCATCAGGCGGGAACATGCGCAACGAGGACATGCCCGCAAGGACCGCTGCACGAGGATGCTCACGTTGGAATGCCGCGATCCGCTGCGCGCTTTCCGAGGCCAGCAGGTCGTTCTCCCACAAACCGGTCATCTTGGGAGGCACCGCATTGAGGTCCACATGTGATCGTTCCTGGAGGGCCGTCTCGGGGAAAAGCACCAGTACCGTTGTATCCGTCATAACGGATGCGGCCTGATCGAGCATGCGATCCACATGGTCCATCGCATCGCCCCCGAACTTCTCGTTGTAGGGATCGATGTTGGGTTGCACCACAACCACTTCCACCGTTGACCCTTGCTCCACATACGTGTGGAAGCGATACACGGAGATCGTCAATGGAACGAACAACAGAAGGCTGGCCGCTACAGCACTGATCCGGCGCTCGCGGATCGATGCGCGCTCCCGTACGGTGGTGAGAAGCTTGTCCAATGAGAAGGTCACGAGCAATATCCACAACGTGCCACCGAGCATTCCGGTGATCTCGTACCACTGCACCCATGCGGGGTTGTTCGCGAAAACGTTGCCCAGGGAGAACCAGGGCCATTGTAGGTCCCAGTCGTGGTGGAGCCGTTCATACGCGATCCAGAACAGGATGAAGCCCCAGTTGGACACACGCATCCCCAACACCTTGCGCACCATTCGTTTCAACCACCAGGGAATGGACATGAGCAGGGTGTTCACCAACACCGGCGCCGCCATGCTGACGACCTTGGTGGCGAGTGCCTCGCTCACCATGAAGAACCACCACGAACAGAGGATGTTCCAGAGGAACAGGGACAGCATGACGTACGGTACGAATGGCCGTGCATGCTCCCCGCAACGCGCTTCGTGGAGACGTTCGGCATGGAGCAGGGGTAGCCATGCCACGAACGCGAGCGGCGTCAAACCACCGATGGCGGGCCACGCGGCTGCCCACAGAAGCCCGCTCAGCAGCGACCAGGCCAGGATGCGTACACGGGAAGGGACCATGTGTTCGGCAGCGAAAGTAGGTGCGTCCGCTGTTGTCAGCGAAGCAGGTACATCTTGCCGAAGCCTTTGTGGAAGTACTGGGAAGCACCAGTGGACCTGTACTCGATCTCCTCCCCATGCAAGTGCGCGATCACACGGTACAGATACACACCACGGCCCAAGCGGTCCCCGAACTCATCCGTGCCGTCCCAAGCGAATTCGGAGATATTGCGACCCACCCGCACCTGGCCGATCTCGTGCATCTTCACCTCCCGCACCACACGGCCGGTCACCGTCATGATCTGGATCTTCATGTACGTGGGCGGTTCGAAACCGGTCACCGTGAACACGAAACGCGTACTGGTGGTGAACGGGTTGGGGTAGTTGAGCACCTCGGTGATCGTGGGCCTGTTGATCACTTCGAATCCCACCCGGTAGTCGTTGTCGCCTGACTGATTGCTGCTTTGGTCCTGGGCTCGTACGGTCAGCATGTAGTCGCCATCGGTCCCGAACACCGGCCTGTAAATGATCCGCGATATGTTGTCGGGACCGTCAGCCGGTATGAACTGAAGGTTCTCGATCCCGGAACCATCCTGGAAGTAGATCTGCTGGAGCGGCTGGTCAGGTGTTGTCAGGAATACCTTGAAATAGACCGTGTCCGCCGGTGAATCAAGAAGCAGTACCGGGTTCTCATCGTTCAGTGTGATCTCGATCACCGGCCTTGCGGATACGATGTCACCATCGAGGATGTGGACGCCATCGAAGGTCACATCGAGCAGGGGGTTCTCATTGTCGGTGTCCACCTCGAAGCGCAGCTGCAGTGTGTTGTTGATGCGGTACTGCTCCAGTTGATGGAAATCCCCTGTGGCCGTATCGATCGGGTTTGCTTCGATGATGAGCAGATTGGCACCACCGAATGCGAGGGTGGAAAAGCGCACGGTATCGATGACGAAATCACCGGCGGGCAATGGCTGTTTCAATTCATAGTGGACCAGGTGACGGACATTGTTCCTGTCCACCACCCAGGCACCCATCAAGAGGCTGTCCATGTCAAACTCGCTGATGTTCTGCACGGCCACTGCCACATATGCCTCCTGTCCCTGGAAGAGACCCTCCAGGCCGTTGCTATAACCCAATGGCGGGTGAATGGCGCACTCGGGCACTGGAGAACTCAACAACTGCCAACGCTCCATTTGCGCTGGCTCGGGATCCGGTCCGGTAAGGTCGAAGAACTCACCCCGGATGCGCAATCTGGGATACAACGTCGCATCCACGTTCAGGTCGGGCACGCTGTCCATATCCGATGGCAGGTCCATCAGAAGCACCGGCTCACCGCTATTGGGCACACCGTATAGTTGTATGCGTGTACTATCCGTCGGTGTGCGGGGTACCTCATTCCAATAGAGGCCATGCCATGCGAAGGCAGGACCGGCTTGCATGGTCCTGATGGTACCCTGCCTTGCCGAACCATCGATCCAGAAGGATGCACGCAACAATTCAGTGAGCGAGGTGGCAATGGTGTCCTGGAAGGTGGTCGGGTCGCCTTTGCGCACATAGAAGATGTAGGGGACGCTGTCCTGTAGGGTATTGAAGTCAGGCACGCCCAGATTCTCCAAGGTCGCCATCAAGAGCGGATCGTTGGCGGCCATGCCTGCCTTGTCCAAATGCCGCCAGGTATAGAACATCATATGGTGTCCATCGGGCACCGCATTCTCGATCATGTTGCGCAAACCCTGCAACTCACTGGGCTGCGTGGTGCGGAAAATGAAATGTTCCTCCACCCGGTCCCTGCAGGACGAACCGTTGTTCTGGTTGCCGAATTGGTGGTCGGCGTTGAAGGTCAAGCTATTGATAACATCCACCCAATAGGTACCCCACGGCTCAAAGGTCGCCGGGTCGACCACCACCACATGCCAGGCAGGACTGCTGCTGCATCCATTGTAATCCTTGGGCACGAGATCGAGTTGCCATCCGGTGTTGTTGGAATTCACCCCGCCCTCCACCGTGGCCACCAGATTCCGTTGGCCGCTGAAGAACTCGAATTCGCGGTCCGGTCGATCGTACACGATGCCGTTGTACTCATCGTTCTTGAACTGGAAGTAGTGGGCCTGTCCCCAGCCGTGTTTTCCTGCGATGTACTGGAACGATCGTTCGTACCAGTTGTACCCGTCGTTCCCGGCACTGTCAATGCTGCAACGCCAGAAGAACACGGTACTGTCCTGCACGTTGTTGAGCTGGTAGATGGATTGAGGCTGCCAGGAGACCACCCCCCCCGGTGCGGAGACCATCGCGCTCTCGAGTACCGGACTGTTGAAGAGATCGGTGGTGTCGATCTGGAAAATGTAGTTGCGTACCGCAGCCAGGGGATTGCCGGTGCTACCCTTCAACATGGGGTCGGGTTCCGGCACGATGGCGAAATTGTATGGATAGACCGGTACCAGGTCACCCGAAGTGATGAAGAGGTCGTTCACCATGACCACGTTGTTCCCAAAGTCATCCAACTCAGCAACCTGCTCCGGGTCCAGGTCCACACGAATGGTCAGGTTGTTCACTCCTTGACCACCTGCCAGGGCCATGGTCGGGATGGTGAACACGGCCGTATCCTTATAGTACACATGATCCAGGGTGGTCAGGTAGTTCTGTGGTGTGAGGATCTCCGCTGTGGTACGATCGAGCGCGACATTGAACTCGGCACCCGTGGCCTTGCCGATGTTGGTCACCACCACCTGCACCTGGAAGCTGTCCGCATCAGCCGTTACCGAGGATGGGAGATAACTGACATCCGATGCGGTGATCGCATAGTCGGGCAGGGGCCATGAGTTGAGCACGAGCGTGGGGTCGCCCTGCAAGGTGAAGGTGTGTGAATTGTTGATCCGGATGATGTCATTGCTGAACTGGAGCTGCTCAAAACAGGCACTTTTCATATGCTCACCGATCCCCTTGCCGTAGTTCAATTGCGAAAAACTCCGATAGAACTGATTGGAGTACTGTTGCAAGGGACTGACAAAGCCGAGGTCCACGGTGGACAAGAAGCCGATCGGACCTTTGTCGGGCATCATCACCCATTGCTCCCCTGTACTGTTGGTGGAGTTCAAGTGGATATTTCCGATGTAACAGGAATTGCCGATCACAAGCGGATGTTTCCCGTTCCAATTGTAGTTGGCCGGGTTGTCAATGGTGATATCGAAGTTCTGCGAGTAGGCGTGTGCGAAGAAGGTCATCAACGTCACCCCTTCATCCTCGATGAAGTGGCGCACGGAATCGGCCGAGGCGGCCTGCAGGGTGCTTGATGTGGTCTTAATGAAATCCACCACCCGACCTCCAAAACAGCTGTCCTCGGCCAGTACTTTGAAACCATTGAGTATGGCGCCGAACTGTGTATTTTCGGCTGTATTGAATCCCCCGCGGAAATGAAGGATGTTCTTCATCCAAGCGGCAGGTGCCTGGTACTCGAATGCTTCCACCTTGTTCAGGTAGGCG
Source organism: Flavobacteriales bacterium (assembly GCA_041745875.1). Classification (GTDB taxonomy): domain Bacteria; phylum Bacteroidota; class Bacteroidia; order Flavobacteriales_F; family PHOS-HE28; genus PHOS-HE28. The sequence goes on from JBGTIB010000009.1 coordinate 11,107, forward strand.
CGCACCTGGTCGTTGTTGGTCGCGCTGATCCTGCCCACCGGGATCTCCATGACCCGGGGGTCGAACCGCAGTCCGATCGTGAGGCAGGGGTCACTGCTTGGTTGCCCGTAACTGGGAACAAGGCATAAGGCGTAAGCCGATGCGCTGTTGGCCACGTTGGCGGCATTGCCGTTGGAACGATAACCAACCGTGAAGTAGGTGGCGGCCTGTACAGACTTACCGATGAGCAACAAACCCTTCGGATCGGAGGACCATGTGTTGAGCACGAAGCGCGCGTAGCGACGAATGGCGAAGCCGCTTTTCGGTATCCCGCCACCGAACTGATCGTACAGTTCGTCCACATCGGCCACCACCGTAGGCATGCGTCGGTTCAGCGGTGCCGTGGGAGCCAGCGATTCCCGATACTGTTCGTACTCCAAGGCTGACTCCATCAAGGTGGCATGGGTCACGATCAGAAGTGCCGAGTCAGCGTTCAACGCTGCGAAGTCCGTGAAGAAACCCGTGCCGTTCACCGGGCTCAGTTGAGTAATGTTGGCGATGGTCTGCTGACCCCGCACCATCACGCGCGTCTCCTCCTCCGTTGGGTGCGTGGGGACCAATGCCTTCCAGCGGTTACCCGACTGTGTGGGCAGGATCCGACGCACGGTATCGCCCCAGGCATAGAGCACGGGTGTTCCCGAAAAATTACCAAAGTCCATATGCGCCAGTGGTTCCGCATCCGTCGGGAGCCACACCTGCCGTTCCGTGCTGTTCTGGAAGTGGAAGTCGCGTGGGTACCGCACCCTGAAATAGGCCATTGCCTGGCGATCCGAGTAGTTCGCCACGCTTGTTCCGATCTGCCCTGGACCGAAAAGATCGTAAGGGATGGTCATGCGCATGGGCAGGGTGTTGGCCATGAAGGAATTGGGCACTTCGAATGCATGGCGAATGACCTTGATCCCATGGAAGATGGTATCCACAGCGACCACACCGGGAGCGGGTCCATAGCTCAGTACAAGATGGTGGTCCAGCAGCGTGGAATAATTGGGCGGGTTGTTGGTACTGGCCGAGGACGCGAATACCCGGGTCGGTGGCGCACCCGGTCCTGTATAGCCACGCTGCGTGGGTGGCGCGAAGTTCTGTTCCGCACCGTTGTTCGTGTTGTTCGCATTCAGCGCAGGTTGCCGCATCCATCCCTCACCCTGGGTCATGAAGCCACTGCTGGCCCCGTATTGGAAATCACCCTGGCCTGGATAGTAGGCATTGTTGTACACGACCAGCGTTTCGCCCCACGCCCAAGGTCGGATCACATGCGCTGCGAAATCGGTGTTCTCGTATGGCTGGATGCGCTCCTTGGGGGCATCGGCATCCCATGTGAGGAAATAGCGGATCGAATCGTTGTAAAGACTGTAGTAGGGATTGGTCTGGTGTGCCGGGCTGGGGTACATCAGGGCATCCAACCAGCCATCGTTCCCCTGGGCATGGAATTCGATGAAATCACCTGCATTGAGCACTCCGTCCTCTCCCCCCTCTACGTAGATGGGCACCTGCATCTCGCGGGCGAAGAGCATCAGATGGGCTGGATCGACCGTAGCCACCGGGAACCCGGCATCCGCCAATGCGGTGGAGTCGATCCGATAGAACCCTTCATCCACGACCGTGAAACGCCAATACCGGCGTTCATGCTCCACCCATTCGTTGCCGAAGGGTACCTGTGCCAGGCCCGCCAAGGCGAGCAACAAGCAGGGTACCGACAGCAGGGTGCGTATCATGATCCCGGTTTCTTGAACAGGTCGAAGCGCAGTGAAAATACGTTGGAGTACAGCGCAACGCTGTTATCCCCGATGTCGGTAAGGGCGTAATCGATGGCCACGCTCTTGATCTTCAGACCAAGCCCGATGTTGGGTTGCATGGTCAGTTGGTCCTCATCCTGGATATTGGAGACATACTGGAAATAGCTGAGACCGGTGCGCACATAGACCACGCCGGCATAGCCCAGTTCGAGGCCGATCCGGGGATCGCTGCTCCACCGGGCGGACTGGATCAAGGTGTTGCGTCGACCATCGAAAGTGTTCTCCAGGTCGACTGCGGCGATCAGGTCGAACTTCTCCCCGAACTTGAACTGCCGTGCCACACCCAGCATCATGCGGGGCAAGGTCACTTCGACGCTGTTCTGCGGAATGTCGTTGTTGGTCTGTTGGAACACGTCGATGGTGCGCTGATCCAGGGTATAGCTCCAGGCATTGAAGGTACCTGTGACATCGCGCGCCACGGCTGCGAATCGCCAGTTGTTTCGATCGTATTGCACACCGGCATCCAGGCCAAAACCCCATGCCTGCCCGAACTGGCCCACGCGCCGGTAGATCACCTTGGCATTTCCTCCCACACGCAAACCGGGGATGCTCATCTTCCGGGCGTAGGTGATGATGAAGGCATGGTCCGCCGAGCTGAAGGAGGTGATCCGGTCGTAGTCGATGTTCCCCGAGGGATCGATCAGGTCGATGGTATTGGGGATGTTATCGATGCCGAAGCGGATGAAGGTGAAGCCGATGGTGCTTGAGGAATCGATGGGTTTGGCCAGCCCGATGTAGTCGTACTTGGCGATCCCGGCGAAGTACTCGCTGTGCATCACACCCACCTGCAGGTCGCCTTGGACCCCCAGAATGCCCGCAGGGTTCCAATAGCCGCTGGTCACATCGTTCACGGCACTGGTGAAGGCACTGCCCATGCCCAACGCACGGGCCCCCACGCCGATGGCCAGGAACTCGTTGCTGTACTTGGGGGCATCGGTCTGCGCTTGGACGCTTTGTACCACGAACAAAAGGGCACCGGCCACCGCCGCACCACGCACGCTCAACTTCCTGGAGATGTTCATCTGCTTCTTATTGACGCAGCATATAACAGATGGTGGCCTGGATCATTGCCCCGAAATTAACCAACTTCGCCCGCTACCGACGCTTGGGGCACCAAACATGCCCCCTCCAAGAGGATGGCTTCCCTACCCCGTCTGCCCGATCTACTGACGACCGCGAACCTATGTTGCGGCGTCGGCTCCATTCTTCTGGCCTCCCAAGGACAGTTAACACTGGCGTGTTGGCTGGTGTTCGCCGGGGCATTCTTCGATGTGCTCGACGGACTTGCGGCCAGGGCCCTGGGTGGGGGGAGTGAGTTGGGCAAGCAGTTGGATAGTTTGGCGGACATGGTGACGTTCGGGGTGGCGCCGGCGTTCATTGTGGCGATCAGCCCGATCGAGTCACTACAACTGGTCACGAGCCTGAACCGGGAGTTCGTGCCTTCCACTTTTTCGTCAGGCAAATTGTTCGGCGACCCGCTTTGGGCATCCATCACAACTGCGCTCGTGATCTGCATCGCCTCGGCGTGGCGATTGGCGAAGTTCAATATCGACACACGGCAAAGCTCTGGCTTCCTCGGTCTGGCCACGCCTGCGAATGGATTATTCTGGGCATCGATGGGCTGCATCTCATGGGGCATTGGCATCCTTGATGGTCCAGGAGCGAACGAACTTCAAAGGCGGTTCGGAATGTTCATGGAGAACCCGGAGCAGAAGTTGATCGCGGCAGGGTTTCTTGGCATCCTCATGCTCTCCGAACTCCCTCTTCCCTCCCTCAAATTCCAGCACTACCGCTGGCGGGGCAATGAGGTCATCTACCTGCTGCTGGGCATCGGGGCTGTGCTGCTGGTACTGTACGGTATGTTGGCGGTGCCGCTGATCATGGTGTTGTATCTGCTCAGTCCATTGTGGGGCAGGCTGTTCAACCGGGTTGCCTGATCTACTGGGTGCCACGACTGTATCGCACTGGTTGCAGGTCGACCCGAAGGGACGACGCTCCAGGTGCTACCACTGCGATCCCGTTCCCATCTTTGCACCATGAAGAACTTCCGCGCCGCCATTGATGTGATGCCCCATGACAATCTGCTGGACCCCCAGGGCAAGGCCGTTACCGGCGCCATGGGCAACATGGGCCTACCGGAGATCAGCGGTGTGCGCATCGGCAAACACATCACCCTGCACGTGGAGGCCAAGGACAAGAAAGCCGCAGAAGCCAAGGTGGACGAGGCTTGTAAGAAGTTGCTGGCGAACCAGGTGATGGAGAAATACAGTTTCTCCATCGAAGAACTGGCCTAGCGGCTTCCGCTACGGTTGCCAGAGGCACCCGTAGCGTCGACCCTCTGGGTCGACAAATACACCAGTAAAACTTCCCAGGTCGACCCAACGGGTCGACGGTACGGGTATTACCACAATGCGGTGCGACACGCGCCTACGCCGGCACCTTCCGCCGCAGCACGAAATTCCTGCCCAGGTATTTCTCCCGCACCTCTTCGTCCCCGGCCAGTTCCTCGGCGGTACCCTGTTTCAGGATGCGGCCTTCATAGAGCAGATAGGCCCTGTCCGTAATGCTCAACGTTTCCTGCACATTGTGATCGGTGATCAGGATGCCGATGTTCTTTTCCTTCAGCTTGGCCACGATGCCCTGGATGTCCTCCACGGCGATGGGGTCGACCCCGGCGAAGGGCTCATCAAGCAGGATGAAGCGCGGCTCGGTGGCCAGTGCACGGGCGATCTCCGTGCGGCGCCGTTCACCACCGCTGAGCACATCGCCCATGTTCTTCCGCACGTGCTGCAGACCGAACTCGTCCAGCAATGATTCAAGCTTTGCGCGCTGGTCCGCCTTGCTGCGTCCGGTCATCTCCAGGATCGCGCGTATGTTGTCCTCCACGCTCAGCTTCCGGAAAACACTGGCCTCCTGCGGCAGGTATCCGATGCCCTTGTGCGCCCTGCGGTACATGGCCAGGTCGGTGATGTCCTCCTGATCCAGGTAGACATGTCCTTCGTTGGGCTTCACTAGGCCTACGATCATGTAGAAGGTGGTGGTCTTGCCGGCGCCGTTCGGGCCCAACAGGCCCACGATCTCCCCTTGCTTCACCTCCACGCTTACACCGCTGACCACGGTGCGTCGCTTGTAACGCTTGATGACATTGACGGCGCGTAGCACGGGCTCAGAAGGTGATGTTCATTTTCAAACGGAAGGCCCAAAGCTTCACATTGGCATTGTCCAGGTAGGTGAGGCGGCGGACCATGTCCACACGCAACACTTTCAGGATGTTCTCCACACCGAGTGATACCTCGGCGAACGGCGCATCGTTCAGGTCATGCATGAACGGCAGCAGTTCCATTTCCGTGCGATGCCGGTCGTCCAAAGATCCGACAGCCATTTTCGCGCCCACCACTTCGCGCCATTTCAATCTGCGGAACAAGGGCACACGGTTGAAGAACAGTCCATCGAAATGATGTTCCACGAACAGCGTTGAAAAGCGATCGCTGATGAATTCGAAGAAATTCATCGTGTTGAAGGCCATGTCGTCGTAATAAAAGGTCTCGTTGCCTGAATGGATCATCAGGAGCGGATAGGGCAGCGTGCCCCATACCTGGCCACCCGTGATCGTGTACCGCAGGAATCCCCAGGCTCCCAATTGCAATCGTTGATGCACCCGGGCCACCAGCTTGCTGTATTGGTGGTCTCCTCCCAACACCCCCTTCACCCCTTGCACGGCATGCAACTCGAGCACCGGGAACCGGGTGCCGAGGCTCACCCGGGTGAAATCGCCGCTCACATACTTCTCCTTGTAAGCGAAGCGGGTGTTGAGGATGATCTCCGAGGTGACGATGTTGTTGATGAACAGGGGTTCGAGGGCATCGGTGAAGCGCACGTAGTCGAGGCTGCCGCGAGGCAACAACGTCCGGTGCCTGAGCATCAGGGTATTGGTGAAGCCCATGAACCACTCCCGCTCGAGATAGGTGAGGTATTCGGTCACCATGGTCAGCTTGTCGTTGGGCGTGCGACGGAATGCGCTGGACAGGATGTTGTCTTCGCGGAACGCGCCCACGCTCTGGCTGAGCTGTTCGATGTCGTGCTTGAAGTAGGCCCCTGCGATCAGGCGCGGGTCCTTGGTAACAAAGGCCTTTCCACCCAACCCGTACTTGAATTCGCCGTCCAAGGTGCCTATGGCGCCGTATCCTTCGAACTCCACGCGTTGGCTGAAGGCACTGCTGGTGCGCGCACCGAGGCGGAAGCGATGACCTTCCACAGGGTTGAAGCTGTAGGTGGTGAAGTACGGTCCCAGTTCCACTTTCTTGAGCGGGTAGTAGCCCGTCACCACGGTTTGAAGGATGTCGATGTACGTCCGGAACCGGGGGATGGTCTTCATCGTGTCCACCATATGGTAGATGGCCTGTTCCTTGGCACTCAGTTGAACGTGCCGGTTCTGGTCCCAGTAGTCGGCTCCCAGGCTAAGGGGGTCGATGGCCATGACCACCTCCTCCATGCCGGCGTAGAACGCATCATCGCGTGGCTCATCGATCACGAAATTCTTGTACGTGGCGGTGCGTCTGCCATAGAGCCCTTGCACCTGCTTCTTGTCCGGCTTGTCGCTATCGGGCATCAGGTTCAGGTCCACCACCAGTTCGTCGCGCTCCAACATCCACACCTCAGGTTGCACCTGGGCGTAGTACTGCCTTACCTGGAAGCTCTGCACGAAATTGAGGTTCGCCCCTTCGCGGATGCCCGCCACGATCTCCTTCACCGCATACGTGGTGTCGTTGATCCACATCTCGCCTTCGAAGGCCAGCTCCTGTGGTCGTTTCGGTTTGAACTCCAACCGATAACACCAGTACGTGTCGATGAATGCGCTATCGGTGAGGTAATAGTTGTAGAAACTCCGTCCACCATCGGAAATGGGGCTTACGAAATTCCGTCCGAAGATGACCAGGAAGTTGTCGTAGATGTTCACGTTCTGGTACATGTCGCCCATGAATTGCGACACACTTTCGTTCTCGATTCCACTGACCTTGGTGCCCCGGATCAGCTCTCTGCGCGTGCGCGGTTGCTGCCTGTAATACACATCCGACAGGGTCTCTGTCATGAAGATGGGCAGGTAGGTCTTCGCATCCGAACTGTCCACATGATCGAAGATGAACGCAAAGGGCTTGAACAGCTTTTTCTCGGTGAATTCCTTGGTGATGTTGTTGAGGTCGAATTCCACCTTGTTGTAGGCCTCATGCTCGTAAGCTCTGAGTTTCTCGCGGTTGTTCACCGGTTTGTGATTGATCACACGGCGCAGTATCGTGAACGCCGGATTCTCCTCACTGGGCCGGATCACCACCTCGCCCAGCGTGACACTGCTCGGCTCCAACTTGATATCGATGGTCTGTTCGCGGTCGCGTTTCACGACGATACTACGGGCGACATAGCCCACGGAGGAAACCCGAATGGAATCGGTGGCATAGTAGGTTTCGAGTCTGAAATTCCCGTCGAAGTCCGTGATGGTACCGATCCGGCTGTCGACGAAGGCGATGTTCACGAAGGGCAAGGGTTCACCACTGACAGCATCGGAGACCTTGCCGCTGACCACGGTGGTCTGGGCCTGCACCCCCACGGCAATGGCCAGTAGTGACACCACCAGGAACACATGCTGAAAGACCACCGTTCGATGCCTCATGCAGGGGTGGGTGAGGTAACGGTACGGCGGGCTTCCATCCTGCGGAGTGTCCGTGCAGAAAGCAGAATACTGCCCTCGTACAGGATCATGAGGGGACCTGAAACGATCAACTGGCTGATCACATCGGGTGGCGTAATAATGGCTGAAGCGATCAACACGAAGACGAAAGCGTGCCTGCGGTAGGTGCGCATGAAGGCCGGCGTGAGCAAGCCTGCCCGGGTGAGGAAAAGGACCACCATGGGCAGTTCGAACAGGATCCCGGTCCAAAGGGTCACGGAGGTCACCATGCCGATGTAGCTGTCCAGCGCCACCTGGTTGCGCACCGTTTCACTCACCTGGTAGCCACCGAAGAACTGGATGCTGAGGGGGGCCAACATGAAGTACCCGAAGGCCACCCCTGCCATGAAGAGGAGCGTGGCGAAAGCCACCACCCCACGCAGGGAACCGCGTTCCTCGGGATGCAGCCCAGGTGCAACGAACCGCCAGAGTTCCCACAGCACGTAGGGGAAAGCCACGATGAACCCGGCCACGAGCGACACCATCAAGTGGGTGAAGAACTGGCCGCTCATGCTGATGTTCTGCAGGTCGAAGTCGAGGCTTGTCGTACACAGCGTATCACCCAACCCGACCGAATGACCCAGTGCGCAGAAGTACCGGTACGTGATGAAGGAGGGGTCCTTGGGGGCGAGGACCACGTGATCGAACACGAAGTCCTTGGCTATGAAAGCGGCCACCATGCAGATCACGATGGCAATGGCGGAGCGGACCAAGGTCCACCGGAGTTCCTCCAGGTGGTCCAGGAACGTCATCTCCGGGTTAGCGTTCGGCGTAGGCAAAATGGGGTCGCAGGGCGGGCCAAAGATAGCTTGGGGCCAGGGGGAGCCCCGGCAAGGACAGGGCAGTTTTCAACGGTTCGGGGACGGACAATAGGCCGCAGCCCACAGCGTTCCTTGCAGCGAATGTGCATGACCATCCGGTTGGAACCTATCACCTACCTTTAAGCGTTCAATCAAGAGCCGTCGCTCAGCACGGTATGGATCAAACGATGTTACAAGTAGCTACCACACCCCGGGAGGCCCTCGAGCGCTTCTTCGGTTTCAAGAAATTCAAAGGCGAACAGGAATCGATCATCCAGAGTGTACTGGACGGCCGCAACACCTTCGTGATCATGCCCACCGGGGGCGGCAAGAGCCTGTGTTATCAGCTTCCCGCACTGATGAGCGAGGGGACTGCCATCGTGGTAAGCCCGTTGATCGCCCTGATGAAGAACCAGGTGGATGCCATTCGCTCCTTCAGCCAGGAGGACGGCGTGGCGCACTTCCTCAACAGTTCGCTCACACGGAACGAGACCCTCAAGGTCCGTCAGGATATCACCGCCGGCTTGACGAAGATCCTCTACGTGGCGCCTGAATCGCTCACCAAGAAGGAGAACGTCGAGTTCCTCACCGATATCAACATCAGCTTCTTCGCCATCGATGAAGCGCACTGCATCAGTGAGTGGGGGCACGATTTCCGCCCCGAGTACCGGCGACTGCGCACCATCTTCAACGAGATCCGCCGCGTACCGGTGATCGCCCTCACGGCCACGGCCACCGAGAAGGTTCAGGAGGATATCCTGAAGAACCTGGACATCCCTGATGCATTGGTATACAAGGATTCCTTCAACCGGCCCAACCTGTACTATGAGATCCGCCCGAAGAAGGACGTCGGCCGCGAGATCATCCGTTTCATCAAACAGCATGAAGGGCGTAGTGGTATCGTCTATTGCCTCAGCCGCAAAAAGGTGGAGGAAATGGCGGAGATGCTCAGTGTCAATGGCATCAAGGCCCTGGCCTACCACGCCGGCATGGATGCCTCCACCCGCGCCAGTCACCAGGACCAGTTCCTCATGGAGGAGGTGGATGTGATCGTGGCCACCATCGCCTTCGGGATGGGGATCGACAAGCCCGATGTACGCTTCGTGATACACCACGACATCCCGAAAAGCCTGGAGAGCTACTATCAAGAGACCGGCCGTGCGGGTCGTGACGGTGGCGAAGGCAAGTGCATTGCCTTCTACAGTTACAAGGACATCGAGAAACTGGAGAAATTCCTGCAGGGCAAACCGGTCGCCGAACAGGAGATCGGCAAACAACTGCTGGCCGACACGGTGAGCTTCGCCGAGACCAGCATGTGCCGCAGGAAGTTCCTGCTGCACTATTTCGGCGAGGAGTACGATGATAACAAGTGCAACAACCAGTGTGACAACTGCCTCAACCCCAAGGAGCAGTTCGAGGCCAAGGACGACCTGGCCCTGGTGCTGCGTGCCGTGAAGGAGAGCAAGGAGCGGCACCGCGCCAAGTTCATCTGCGACCTGCTCACGGGCACCGAGACCAGCGAGATCAAGAACTACAAGGGCGACAAGCTGAAAGTCTTCGGTACCGGCAGTGAAAAGGACGGACACCATTGGATGGCCGTGGTGCGCCAGGCCAATGTGGGCGGTTTCGTGCACAAGGATGTGGAGACCTACGGGAACCTGAGCCTCACCGAGTCCGGCAAGAAGTTCCTAGCCAAACCGGTGTCCATCCGTTTCGTGAAGGAGCGTGACTACAGCGATTACGAAGGGGTGGATGATGAGCCCATCGTACGGGCTGGTGCAGCCGCCGACGAAAAGCTGATGGCCATGTTGAAGGACTTGCGGCGCAGTGAAGCACAGAAACAGAAGCTACAGCCCTGGGTGCTCTTCCAGGATCCCTCCCTGGAGGAAATGACCATGCGCTATCCCATCACCATGGATGAGCTGACCCAGGTGAGCGGCGTGGGACCCGGAAAGGCACAGAAGTTCGGCAAGCCGTTCCTGGACCTTATCAAGCGCTACGTGGATGAGAACGACATCGAGCGCGCCGAAGAGGTGACCGTACGTTCGGTGGTGAAGAAGAGCGGCAACAAGGTCCACATCATCCAGAACATCGACAAGCGTCTTTCACTGGAATCGATCGCCAAGTCGCGCAACCTGACCATGGACGCCCTGCTGACCGAATTGGAGAGCATTGTGCAGAGCGGGACCAAGCTGGACATCAACTACCAGATCAACGACGTGTTCGAGTCGGATGTGCTGGAGGAGATCATGGAGTACTTCAACGAGGCCGAGAGCGACGACATTGAGCTTGCCAGTCAAGAGTTCAATGGCGACTACAGCGAGGAGGAGCTGCGCATGGTGCGGTTGAAGTTCATGAGCGAAGTGGCCAATTAGAGTTGAAGAGTGCGAGAGTGCGAGAGTAGTGCACCTCGCATTCTTGCACCCTCGCACCTTCTCACCCTCGCACCCTATCCTCAATGAGCCCCGACGAACTCGGCCTTGTTGCCAAACATGTGGTCAAGCTGCTCGTAGAGCAGCGCTTCGATGAACTGGAACAAGTGACCGGAGGTACGCGGCTCTCAGCGGACGAGATGAAGGATGCCGTGGATGACATCGGTGCACCCTTGGTGATGCCACCACCCGCTACCTGGAATGCCTTGCACGTGGTCGCGATCCGGAACTGGCCAGGTGCCTTCTCGGTCCATGTCGATCTGTATACCGCTCGCGGCAAGTCCACACATACGGTTGAATTGACCGTGCATAGCAAGAACGGGAAACCCCTGATCGAACTGGACGATATCGCGCTGCGCTGAGCGGTGCGGGGATCACGCCAACTCCTGTAGCGCCCCGAGTGCCATCAGCCCCGCACCGATCACGAAAGCATCCTCGTCCACATCGAACTCGGCACGGTGCAAGCCGGTCGTCGTACCGTGTTTCGATGTATTCCCCGTTCCCAGGCGGTAGAAGCAGCCCGGCATCACGTGCGTGTAATGGGCGAAATCCTCGGCACCCATGCGGATGTCCATGTCCACCACCTTGTCCGATCCCAAGTATTGCTCCGCCACAGCACGCATCCTGGCGGTGAGTGCGGGATCGTTCTTCACCACGGGTGAACCCTTGACGAGCCTGAAGTCCACATCGCCACCCATGCCTTGCGCCACCTCCCTGCTGATGCGCGGCAGTAGTTCGTGCAAGCGCGTGCGCAGATCCTCATTGAATGTCCGCAGGGTGCCGTCGATCGATACGGTATCGGGAACGATGTTGGTGGCCCCGTTGGCGATCACCTTTCCGAAACTGATCACCATGGGCTCGCCGGAAGGGACCACATTCTTTGCTTCGGCATAGAGCCTCGGTAGCAGCGCCGCGGCGATCAGGATCGGATCCACCAACGTGTCGCGCTGGGCGGCATGGCCTCCCCGGCCTTTCACGGTGATGTACAGTTCATCCGCTGCGGCCATGAATGGTCCGCTGCGGAAACCCACCTTGCCCACGGTCAGTTCCGGTGTAACATGTTGTGCCATGATACCTGCGGGCTTCGGATCATCGAACACACCTTCACGGATAAGCAGTGCCGCGCCCCCGGGTTCCTTCTCCTCTCCGGGCTGGAATACCAGCATCACGGTCCCGGCCCAGTATTCCTTCAACCGGTGCAACGCGATGCCAGCACCCAGGAGCATGGCGGTATGCGCATCATGGCCGCAGGCATGCATCACGCCGGGGTTGGTGGAGCAATAGTCCTCCTTTCCTACTTCGGTGATCGGCAAGGCATCCAAGTCGGCGCGCAGGGCGAAGCACTTGTCCGAAGCGCCACGCTCACCCTTGAGGATCGCGATCACCCCGGTCCCTGCAGCTTCCGGTGAAAGGCGCCCAACATCCTCGCGTACCTCGATGCCTTCGTTCCGAAGGACCCCGGCCACGAAGGCCGCGGTCCGATGCTCGTGAAAGGAAAGTTCGGGATGGCGATGCAGGTGCCGGCGCCAGCCGATCATGTCCGCATGCAACCCAGCGATGGCGTGTTTGATACGGTCGATCACTTGCCGAAGATGAGCTTGAGCGATGCCAGCAGCATGATCACCCCGAAGACCTTCTCAACTGTGGCCATGGGAAGCGTCAGGGACCATTTACTGCCGAAGTAGCCACCGGCGACGAATGCCAGCGCGATCACAGCCACCACTTTGGGGTCGATCATGCCGGCGCGATAGTAGTTGCGCACGGCCATGAACACCACTGGGAACATGAGCACGGCCAGGCTGGTGCCTTGGGCCTGGTGTTGGGAGTAGCCCAGCAGCCACACCATGGCGGGCACCATGATGATCCCACCGCCCACGCCGACGAAGCCGCTGAGGATCCCGGCCAGCAGGCCTGTGAGGATGAGCAGTCCGATGGTCTGGGTATCGAACACCATCTAAATGTCCAGACTGAGGGAGAAGTAGAATACACGGGGGAGCACCACGCCATCATCCACCCCCCAGGCCCAATCGGCCCGCACGAAATATCCGAGCAGACGGGTACGTAACCCGAATCCGTAACCGTATACGATGGGGTCGCGCTGGCTGTTGAGGGTGATGGTGAGCGGGTTGCGCTCGATGATGACCTGGTTGAATGTGTTGTCCTCGGCGTAGGGGTCGCGACCGGTCCATGCGCTACCCACATCGGTGAACGCAGCGATCTGCAGGTGGTTAAGGAAGTCCGAACGAATGGGCTTGTTGGCCAGATAGCGGATGATCGGAACCCGCAGTTCGCTGTTGAACACCCCGAAGCTGCTGCCATTGCGGGCATTGAAGAAGAAGCCGCGCATGGGCACGGACATGGTCTGGTAGAAGTAGTTCTGCCGGAAATCGATGGGGATGGTGTTGTCGACCCGTGCGAACAACCAATTGTCCACTCCGCCCAGGAAATGGATGACCTTGCGGCCGCCCATGGAGGTGGCACCCGCCAGCCGGTTCACCCAGATCAACTCCCGGTGCACCTTCTGCGACAGACGGAGGTCCATGCCCAACACCTGCATGTCGCTCTGTTCCTCGGTGGGTTGCTGGTAATACTCGGCGAAGAACTTCAAGCGCCATCCCGTCCAGAGATTGAGGCCACGCGGCAGCGAACTGTCGTACACGTATTCCAGCTTGCCACCCACCATGTGGTCCATGAAATTCGGTTCCACCAGGCTCAAGGGATCGATGGCCTTGAGCACGAAGCGATCGTTGCGATACATGACGGAACCGCGAATGCTCGCCAGTTCACTGAACGGCCAGCTCACCTGGTAGCGCACGTTGTGGGTGTGCACCTTCAATACGGTGGTTTGTGTCAGCCCTTGGAACGACTGACGCTGGAAACTCACGCGTTTGTCGAGCCGCCGCTTCACGTTCTCGTAGGCCAGCAGGTAGTCGTTGTTGTTCAGGTCCAAGGACAGGCGGAAACCACCCACGATCCGATAGTCCTCGAACAGGTCGGCAACGCCCATGCGCGTCAGGGCGCTGAGACCCGGGTTGAGCGTGTTCGGACCGTTGAAAGGCTGATAGAACTGGTTGGAGAAACTGTTGTCCACCTGCGTCACCACCCGGTCGATGGTGAAGTTGACGTTGTAGTTGCGCTGTTCCGGATAGGTGAAAGGCTGGCGAGGAATGGTATCGATGGGTGCGCCCGCTATTTCCGGCATCGGTACGGTCGTTTCTTCCAGGTTCGGTGATGGCGCTTTACCGGCCACCTCGTCCAGGAAAAGGTAGTTGTGTATGTCCACCGCATCCTCACCGGTTGGTCGTGGAAATTGCGGATCGACCTTGATCACCGGGCTGAAAGCATCCTCGAGGCCCTCCAGCCCTTCACCCCCACCGTTCGACCCACCGTCCGAAGAGGAGCCCTGCCCGGCGGTGGACGCGTGTACGGTACGCCCGGCATGGAAGCGATATTTCCCGTTGGTGAACTGGAGTTGGGTATACCGCCCATGTGCCATGTTCACATCCTGCTCCTTGATGGAGCGCTTCAGATCGGTCAGTCTTTCCTCGGTGGTGAAATAGCGATAGTGGACCACCGTATCGATGTGGCTGATGGTACTATCGTAGCGCACGAGGAAACGGTTGCGGATCCCGTTCTTATCGCTGAGGAAGGCGTAGCTCGTGCTGTCCCAGGCAGCGGGGTGGGTTTCGTTGATTCCCGGCGTTTCGGTCAAGCGCGTAAGCAACGGTGAACGGGTTTCCAGGTCGAGGAGGAAGATGTCCTTCGCTCCGTGTACCAGGCCCACATCGGTATTGGTACGCAAGGTGTCGTCGTGCCGATCGCTGCTGAAGATGATGCGCCGTCCGCCATCCACGAATTGAGGGTCGAGGTCATCGAACTGGTCATCGGTGAGCTGTTCCTGCCGGTTGCCGATCACATAGTACAGGTAAAGGTCCGTACGTCCTTCGCGCACCGCGCTGAAGACCATGTTGCGGCCATCGGGGGAATAGGCCATGCTCAGGATCTTCTTCAGCATGAAGACATCCTTCACGGAGGTCTTTCGGTCTTCCAAGGTGTAGGTTCCCATGTACAGCTGCCCCTTCCGTTCCACGGCATAGGTGAGCGCACCACTGCTGGGGTGCCACGCCAGCACCGGAAAGCTTCGGTCCACGATGCGGTTCAGCTTCTTCTCGCCCTTCAGGATCTTGCGCACCTTGCCCGTGGCCACTTCATACACCCAGATCTTGTACTGGCCCATTTCATTGCTCACCCAGGCCATGTGGCGCCCGTCGGGACTTTGAACGAAGCGTGAATAGGTCCGATGCTTCCGGGTCTTGATCGGCAATGGTTCCAATGTGACCTCCTGCCTGTAGCGGTCCTCCTCCGCGAAGCGATTCCTGTAGTATTCCAGGCACTCCGCGGTCAGTGTGCTCATGGAAACCCCCAGCACGAACAGGAAACCGTTCTCCGCGTTCCGGCTTACGCGGGTCATGTACAGGATGTTGGGGATCACACCGGGACCGTAGATGTCCGCCACATAATTCCAGAGCGCGTATCCGGCCAGGCGTGCATCCTCCCCTTCCAAGCGATTGAACTTATCATATCGGCCGCTCATGATGCCATCGCGGATCTTGTTGTTCAGGTCGGAGTTCCACGGTTCTCCCTGGTAGGCGATGATCCCATCGGTATACCAATTGGGAAGGTGCATGAAGGTGGCGCTCCGCAGCATGTCGCGCCAGTTGCCCCCGAACATCATCTGGTCGATGATCACGTGTGCGATGCCGGTCCTGATCTGCTTGTCCAGCAGGGTATGGTCCCCTTCGAAGTACACGAAGATCTTGGTGCCCACGATCCGTGTTTCGCCACCGATGTTGTTGTCCCCCTCGATCCCAGTAAGCCCGATGTTGCTCTGCCGGAAGTCGGTGAGGGAGTTGTACACGATGAACTGCAGCCGTTCATCGAGCGCGAAGTCGAACTCGCGTTCCAACTCCTTGCGGTGCCTGGCCGCAGCCTGTGCGGTGTAACGGGCGAGGTCACGGCCTTCCTTGTAGAAGTACACCTCCATGTTCTCGAAGCGGTACTGCGACCAAAGGAACTCCTGGTATTGCACCCGGTTCTTGCCATACTCCTGCTGGGAGCCCGAATAGAACTGCGCGCGCACCGGCGTTGCCATCAGCAACAGCAGCAGGCACACCAGGTTCAGGCAGTAACAGAGAGGAAGACCCAAAGGCACGGGATGAAGTTAGCTACTTTCGGAGCCCATTTCGGGCCAACAATTCCTGCAAATTTCGGTCTTTTCCTGCCATGCTTCACGTTGCCAAGTTCACCTTCAACCCCTTTCAGGAGAACACCTACGTGTTGCACGATGGCGCGCAGGCCATCGTGATCGATCCGGGTTGTTGGAACGCATCCGAGGAGCACGAATTGGAGAGTTACCTGACGGACAACGCATTGACCCCCGTCCGTCTTGTGCTCACCCACGGACATTTGGATCATGTGTTCGGCAATGCCTGGGTGCACAAGCGCTACGGTCTGGCGCCCTGGATGCACCAGCTTGACCTGCCCTTGCTTGCAATGGCACCGCGTCAAGGGCATGTGTATGGCACGCCCTGCGATCCCTCACCCGATCCCGAAGGGTTCCTGGATGCGGGGGAGACCATTGCACTGGGCGAGGATGAACTGCGGGTGGTCTTCGTACCCGGCCATGCCCCGGGCCACATCGCTTTGTACTGTGAAGCACAACGTTTCGTCATCAATGGCGATGTGCTCTTCATGAACAGTATCGGCCGCACCGATCTGCCGGGTGGCGATCTGGAGACCCTGCTGGCCAGCATTCGCAATGAGCTGTTCCCACTTGGTGACGACGTGAAGGTCTACTGCGGCCATGGGCCCGACACCACGATCGGGGAAGAAAAGCGCAGCAATCCCTTCCTCCGCTGATCAGGGGTGGTAGGTGGCGGGCTTGTAATGCTTGTGCTGCCCCTTTTTCTGGCCCGGTTCGCGCACCGGTGGCGGGCAATCGAAACCATCGCGTGCCCGCAGGAACAGGAAGCGCACACTGAAGATCAACGGGCGGTAACGGCTGCTGAACCACTGCAACTGACCGAAGCCCTGGTCCTCCGGAACCACATTGAAGATCGGCGTCTCGATGGCGGGGATGATCAGCAGATTTCCAGTGACCTTGAAGCCGTAGCCCAGCTTGAAGTGCAGCGCAGTCCGAAATTCTGTGTACGGGTCATTATCTCTGCGTGTGTAAGGACCCAGTGCTTCCGAGCCTACGAATGGTTGGGCCCCCACGAAGTCCCCTTCCAGGGAGGTTCCACCGCCATCACCGAACACGTCCAGGTCCGCGTTCACCCCCAGGCTGAGCTGGAAGAATTGATAGTCCCTGACCTGAATGAACTTGTTCGCATTGAAGTGGAACGAAAGCATCTGTTCCGAATACTCGCCTTCGCCTATCACATCCATTACCGGTTGCCCGGCAATGGTGGTAAGCCCATCGACCTCCATTCGGCCGCGCCAGGCTTTGTAGGCCATACCAAGGTCGAAGTAGTCCACTACCACCGGATCGCGTGTGAACCAAGCGATGCCCGCCTCGATATATGGCCCTATCTGTCCAGCGTATCTGTAGTTACCGACGGAGAGCGTGTCGCCTGACCTGAATACCTCGTGCTCTGCATTCTTGGGTGCGAGGGTGTATGTAAGGCCCGGGCCGATGTACCATCCGATCCGTTTGGCCTCCCCACCCAAGGGAATGATGTCGGGCCGCTTGCGCGACATGAGGCGCTGCCCGTAGCTGGGCCAGGCCAGCAATACAGTGATGAGAACGAGGAGCAGGCGCTGCATGGCTACGAAGGTGCGGAGGCGCACCACGGGATAACGGCGGTGGTGCGGGTAAAGTGTCAACGGAGGGGTGTGGGGATCAGCCACTCGCAACAAAGCGGAGTAGTGGAACTTGGAAAATGGATCAAATAGCCTCCAACAACCCCAACACCCTCCTCTCCACCTCATCCCCCTCCCACTTCTCCTCGATCCCCGGCATCTCCAGCACCTGCTCCATGATGCGGTCGTGGCGCAGGCCTTCGTTCCAGGCGTCGATGTAGGGGATGTCGCTGAACTTCACCTGGCTGTAAAGCGGCAACCACTTGTCGGGGTGGCGCTGTTGCAGGCGGCCTTCGATCTTCTTGCGCAGGATGAAACGCGGGTCGGCGACCAGGTCGCGCATCTCCACGAAGTTGCGGAGCGATAGGTCAGCGATGGCGTCGCCGTTAGGTTTGCGGGCGGCGTTGTAGGCATCGAGCACGGTGCCCCAGTTGTCGTCGCCGTGGGTGTTGAGCAGGTCGTTCAGCACCTTGCAGTCCTCGTAGCCGGCGTTCATGCCTTCGCCATAGAAGGGCACAATGGCGTGGGCCGCATCGCCGATCAGCGCCACCTTGTTGCGGTGCGTCCACGGCCCGCAGCGGATGATCGCCAGATTGCTCTGCGGATTGCGGAAGTACTGTTCGGCGAGATCAGGCAACATGGGGATGGCATCCTTGAAGTGGGCCTCGAAGAAGCGCATCAGGTCTTGCTCATCCTTGATGGTGTCAAAGGAGAATTCGCCGCTGTGCGGCATGAAGAGCGTGCCCGTGAAACCGCCATCCTGGTTGGCGAGGCCCATCATCATGAAGTAGCGCCGTGCCCAGATGTGGAGGCAGTGCGGATCCATCTTCGGGCTGCCGTCGGCATTGCTGGGGAAGGCGATCTCCTTGTAGTCGTGCTCGATGAAGCTCTGGCTGAAGTTGAAACGGCCCTTCATCATGGCCTGGCGCACGGCACTGGGGGCGCCATCAGCACCGAAGATCACATCAGCCTTCACCTCGGTGCGCTCACCGCCATCACTCTCGAAAACACAGGTGGCGTTGTCGAGATCCACCTCGGCGCAGCGCTGGCCGAAATGCAGCTTCACGTTGGGGAAGTTCTCCGCTTCGGTGAGCATCACCTTGTTCAGTTCGCCGCGCGACACGCTGTGGATGGGCCGCTCGTCGATGCTGTAAGGAAGACGGGTGAGCTTGCCCTCGCGGTCGTGCGTCATGCGGGCATGTACAGGCACCACGATGCGCTCCACGGCCTCGTGGACACCGGCCGCTTTCAGGGCCGTCCAGCCACGGTGGCTGACCACAAGGTTGATGCTGCGCCCAGCGTAGACATTGGTCCTGCGCGGGTCGGGCCTGCGCTCGTACAGGTTGACGCTGTGACCGCGCTTTGCCAGGAACACGGTCAACAGGCTACCGACGAGACCGCCGCCGACGATGGTGATGTGTTTCATGTATGTTGGGGGTTTTGTCGACCCAATGGGTCGACGCTACAGGTGCCCTGTAGCGAGGTCATCATTTTGCGCCCAGACATTGACCTAAGATCTGCCCGAGGCGCCACACATCCTCGAATGAATTGTACATCGGCACAGGGGCCACACGGATCACATTGGGTTCGCGCCAATCCGCGACAACGCCACGCCGGGTCAATTCGTCGTGTAGCCCTTTTCCGTGGCCATGGACGAGGATGCTGAGCTGTGCGCCACGTTGGGCAGGATCGCTGGGGGTGATGATCTCCAGGTTCGTATTGGTCGCATTCGCCGCCTCGGTAATGTTGAATTCAAGATAGGCCGTAAGCCGTTCGCTCTTGTCGCGCAGCCGGGACATATCAGCACGATCGAACTGCTCCAACGCCACGCGGTGTACGGCCATGCTGAAGACCGGCGCATTGCTCACCTGCCAGGCCTCGGCGGTGGGCATGGGCTTGAAAGTGCGCTCCATCTTGAAGCGTTCCGATTTGTCGTGTCCCCACCAGCCTGCGAAAAGCGGGAGGCCTTTGCCGAGATGTCGTTGATGCACGAAGGCCCCGGCCACGCTGCCGGGACCGCTGTTGAGATACTTGTAACTGCACCAACAGGCGAAGTCCACGTTCCAGTCGTGCAGCTTCAGGTATAGGTTGCCAGCGGCGTGCGCCAGGTCGAAACCCGCGATGGCACCCGCCTCGTGCGCGGCCTTGGTGATGGCCGGCATGTCGAAGGCCTGTCCGGTGTAGAAGTTGACACCGCCGAAGCAGACCAGCGCGAGTTCGTCACCAAGTTCCTGGATCTTCGCCACGATGTCCTCAGTGCGTAGGGTGTGTTCACCTTCGCGGGCTTGCACTTCTACCAGATCCATTTCCGGATCACCGCCATGGAAGGCGATCTGCGAGGCGAAGGCATAGGTATCGCTGGGGAAAGGCCGCGTTTCGGTGAGGATCTTCCGGCGCTTTCCACTGGGCCGATAGAACGACACCATCAGAAAATGCAGGTTGCTGGTAAGCTGGTTCATGGCCACCACCTCTTCGGGCAATGCGCCCACCAGGCTGGCCAGCATGGGCGTAAGTTCTTCGTGATAACTGTACCACGGGTGATCGGCTTTGAAATGCGCTTCCACACCGTAGCGCGCCCAGTCGTCCAGTTCCTGCTTCAGCGCAGCGGCAGCGGCCTTGGGTTGCAGGCCCAGCGAGTTGCCGGTGAAGTAAAGGACGTCGCGTCCCTCATGCTGTGGGAAGTGGAACTCGGAACGGTACTTCCGCAAGGGATCATGTCCGTCCCTTTCCTTCGCAATTTCGAGATCGTTCTGATCGATAAGCATCGTGGTCGGCCAAAAGTAGTTTCACCGCTCCAGCCTCGGATGACGATCATAAGCAACGTTGTCAACGCTACAACTACTGGTTCTCCGGCAGGTTCGGGTTGATGATGAACTGCCGCACCCCCAGGCCTACGACCACGCCCACCGCAGTGGAGATAAGCGTACGCACCACACGCTTGGAGCGACCCACGCGTGCATAACCCGTGGCGTAGTAGGGATCTCCTTCCATCAGCGGGTCTGTGATCGACCCCCTCGTGACATGCACCCGGGGTAGTGCCATGGTACCGGCATAGATGGGTGGCAGGGTGAGTGCGAGCACCTCCAGATCAAGCCCCATGGTAAGTCCGGCCCCGGCCACGAAGCCACCCACCATGGGCCAGATGGGTTTGTACCCGGTGCGGGCATCCTGTTCACCCTTGATGAACCAGCGCATCTGGTTCACAGTCAGGTCGTTGCCGAAAATGGTGTCGTGGAAATACCAGATCCGCTCGCGCCCCAGGCTATCGGTGACACTAAAGACGTTCTCGGTGGGTTCGGCGCGCTCGCGAAGTCCTTTCCGCTTGTGCTCTTCCAAATACCGGATCTCCAGCGTGCTCTGCCCAATGACCTTTCCTTCCAACGCCTGCCCGTTCATCAAGAGGATGCGGTCTTGGGCAAAGCCATGAAGGGCTGCCGCGATGAACAGGATCAATAGGATGGTGGAACGCATGGAGGCGGCCAAAGATAGACCATGCCGAACAGGAGGAAAGGCCCGTTGTTGCAACAGGCGAACGGCATTCCCGCAGCGCCGCCGCCACCTATATTTGCCAGCCAATTTCCCACCCCTTCCACATGGAGTTCGTCACCTACCAGGAACGTCACATCGGCCCGAAGGCTGCTGCGACGGAAGAGATGCTGCGTACCATCGGTGTTCCCTCGCTCGATGAACTGATCGCGCGCACCTTACCCAAGGGCATCCGCAGTGCGGGCGACCTGGACGTGGGAACGGCGCTGACGGAGCGTGAACACCTGGAGCACATGCACACGCTTGGCGCCATGAACAAGGTGTTCCGCAGCTACCTCGGCATGGGCTACAGCGGTACGGTACTGCCCTCGGCCATCCAGCGCAACATCTTCGAGAACCCGGGATGGTACACGGCCTACACGCCGTACCAGGCAGAGATCAGCCAGGGCCGTTTGGAGGCACTGCTGAACTTCCAGACGATGGTGAGCGATCTCTGCGGATTGCCCATCGCCAACGCTTCCCTGTTGGATGAAGCCTCGGCCATCGGTGAGGCCATGCACATGCTGTTCGGCGCGCGGCCCAAGGAACTCGCCGATGCCAACAAGTTCTTCGCCGATGCCGGTCTTCTTCCGCAGAACCTTGATGTGTTGCGCACGCGTTGCGCTCCCATCGGCGTGGAACTGGTGGTGGGCGATGCGGCTACATTCGAAGCAGACGGAAGCTACTTCGGAATAGCGCTGCAGTACCCTTCGCTGAACGGCACTGTACATGACCACCGTGCCGTGGTGGAGCGCGCCAAGGCCGCTGGCGTAAGAACCGCGGTCTGTGCCGACCTGCTTTCCCTGGTGCTGTTGACCCCGCCCGGCGAATGGGGTGCCGATGTGTGCGTGGGCAACAGTCAGCGCTTCGGTGTGCCCATGGGCTACGGTGGCCCGCATGCAGCATTCTTCGCCACCTGCGATGACTTCAAGCGCCTGATCCCAGGCCGCATAATCGGCGTGAGCCAGGACCGCCGTGGGCGCCAGGGACTGCGCATGGCCTTGCAAACACGCGAGCAGCATATCCGCAGGGACAAGGCCACCAGCAATATCTGCACGGCACAGGCCCTGCTTGCGGTGATGGCCGGCATGTATGCGGTGTACCACGGTCCTGAGGGTCTCCAACGCATCGCGCGCCGCGTACACGGTTTCGCGCGTGGGCTGGCTGAAGGCGCTCAGGCGCTCGGGTACACCTTGGTGAACGCCTCGTGGTTCGATACCGTGACCCTGGCCCTTCCCGATGGCGTGTCCGTTCAAAAATTACGCGGTGCAGCTGAAACGCGTGGGATCAACCTGCGCTATGTGCCGGCCGGCCCACAGGGCGGCGAGCAGGTGTCCATAGCTCTGGACGAGACCGTGCGCATCAATGATGTGGACGATGTATTGTCCGCACTGGCCGAAGCAATTGGTGGTCACCACCTGGGGTTGGATCCCACGCTGCTGAACGGTGGCCAAATGGCGGTGCCGCAGGACTTGCAACGGACCAGCGCGTTCCTTACGCATCCGGTCTTCAACAGCCACCACACCGAGTTGGAGTTGCAGCGCTACATCAAGCGTTTGGAGAACAAGGACTTCAGCCTGATGCATGGGATGATCCCCTTGGGCAGCTGCACCATGAAGTTGAACGCGGCGAGCACATTGCTGCCGCTGAGCTGGCCTGAGTGGGCGGGGATCCACCCCTTCGTGCCGGTTGAACAGACCGCAGGTTACCAGCAGGTGTTCACAGAACTGGAGGAAGCCCTGGCGCACATCACGGGTTTCACCGCCGTGAGCTTGCAACCCAACAGCGGTGCCCAGGGCGAATATGCCGGACTGCTGGTGATCCGCGCCTACCACCATGCCCGTGGCGATCATCACCGCGACATCGCCTTGATCCCGAGCAGTGCCCACGGCACGAATCCGGCCAGCGCAGTGATGGCAGGCATGAAGGTGGTGGTGGTGAAGGCCGACGCTGAGGGCTATGTCGATGTGGCCGATCTGCGGGCGAAAGCCGAGTTGCACAAGGACAAACTCTCCTGCCTGATGGTGACCTATCCGAGCACGCACGGCGTGTTCGAGGAATCCATCAAGGAGGTCACCGGCATCGTGCATGCCAATGGCGGGCTCGTTTACATGGACGGCGCCAACATGAACGCACAGGTTGGATTGACCAGTCCGGGCGAGATCGGCGCGGATGTGTGCCACCTGAACCTGCACAAGACCTTCGCCATTCCGCATGGCGGCGGTGGCCCCGGCATGGGTCCGATCTGCGTGAACGATAAGCTGAAGCCTTTCCTGCCCGGCCACCCTGTGGTGCGCACCGGTGGCGACAACGCCGTTCATGCCGTGAGCAGCGCACCCTGGGGCAGTGCGTTGATCCTGTTGATCAGCTATGGCTACATCCGCATGCTCGGGAGCAAGGGACTCACCGACAGCACGCGCTATGCGATCCTCAATGCCAACTACCTGAAGGCGAAGTTGGAGCAGCACTATCCCGTATTGTACACCGGGCACAACGGTACCGTGGCGCACGAGATGATCTTGGATTGCCGCGGCTTCAAACGAACCGCAGGTGTGGAAGTGGAGGACATCGCCAAGCGCTTGATGGACTACGGCTTCCATGCGCCCACGGTGAGCTTCCCGGTGGCGGGCACCCTGATGGTAGAGCCGACCGAGAGCGAGAACAAGGCCGAGCTCGATCGTTTCGTGGAGGCCATGATCGGCATCCGGGCTGAGATCGCCGAGATCGAGAATGGCACGGCCGACAAACTCGACAACGTGCTGAAGTTCGCACCCCACACGGTCGATGAGGTCTGCGGCGATGAATGGAAGCACGGCTATGGGCGGGAGAAGGCAGCATTCCCAGTGTCCGTGAACCGCGAGTGGAAGTATTGGCCCGCTGTGAGCCGTGTGGACAGTGCATATGGCGACCGCAACCTGGTGTGTACCTGCCCACCGATCGAGGAGTACGCCGACGCCGAAGCATAGGCTACCGGATCCAAGCCGGACAAAGCGGGTAAATTCGCCCCTTTCCCGGCAAGCCCTTCGCTGATGTTCCACCGCACTCGCACGCTCCTACCCTTTCTCGCATTGCTGGTCTTCCCGCTGGCCACCTTGGCCCAGGACCGGGCAGGTGCGTGCTTCTTCAGTGCCGACTTCGAGGATGGCGTGATCCCCACGGGCTGGGATGTGGGACCATTGGTGGAAATGGAGGACGCTGCCGGAAATGGTCTGGACACCTTCGTTACCGCTTGGACTGTGGGTAATGCTGCTGCAGCCAATGCGGGCGGCTTCTTCCCGGTGCCTGGCGTGCCCATCGGCAACCAATTCGCCATGGCCAACGACGATGCCCCGCCGTGCAATTGCGACATGGCCGATTTGGCGCTGACGACATCGCCCATCGACCTCAGTGGGCGCAACGGAGTGGCCCTTGAGTGCAGGGTTTTCCACGAACAGGCGCTGGGTGGCGGTCCTGCCTCAGTGGAGGTCAGCTTTGGCGGAGGCAGTTGGATCACCATGGCCACTGTACCGGTGTTGGCGGGTGGATGGCAGCATCTGTTCGTGAACCTGTCGGCTTTCGATGGACAACCCGATTTACGCATCCGCTTCCGCTGGAGCGACGGCGGGAACTGGGCCACAGGCTTTGCGGTGGATGACATCTGCCTGCGTGAGCGCACGGCGAGCGACCTGAGCCTGGTGAACACCTACACCCACGACATCAGCGCCGATCCGTTCACAACGGGCGATCAAGGGCTGTACTACAGCATGGTCCCCTTGTCCCAGGCCGGCCCAATGACCGTTTCCGCAGAACTGATGAACCGGGGTATGAACACTTTGCAAGGGATCACGGTGGAAGCCACCATCTCACTGAACGGGACGGTGGCTGGCCCTTTCACATCGGATGCATGGCCGGAATTGCTGCCCGGCGCAAGGGCACTGGTGACGATACCCACCGGATGGGTCGCGGATGCGATCGGCTTGGTGGAAGTTGAGTTCACTGCATCCAGCGCTGTGACCGATGACGACCCGTCGGACAACAGCGGCAATGCTACAATGCGGATCTCGGGTCCCGGGTGGGAGGATGGTTATGGTGCCATGGCAGCGGATGCCGGTCAATACGAGGGTGAGGTCGGTGGTGCACAAGCGTTCATAGCTACCAACCGGTTCGAACTGCGTGAGTCAGGGGTTGCGCCCACAGGTATCAGTGCTTTCCTGAGCGGGGTTTCACAGGTCGGCGAACCGGTACGCGCCATCCTGTTCGACGGGAACCTTGCTTTCGTGGACACTTCAAGCCGCCATTTCCTTACCGAGGAAGATGTGATCCAGGCCGGTATGGGCGAGGCCATCTTTCTGCCGTTGAGCAACACGTCCGCCCTACCTGCTGGAGACTATTTCGCAGGTCTGCAACATCTGGACGTGGGCTTTGGTGGCCAGGTACGCGTGTCCACAAGTGGCACCGGCCCTATCGGCAGGGCATTGCTGATGGAAGGGATCACCTTTGACCTGACCTACCTCCTTGCCACCCCGATGGTGAGACTTCATTTCAATGACTATGGTGTGGGGCTCGAACCGGTTGATGAAAGTCTGAACGTCAATGGGATCCACGTCTTCCCAGTGCCGATGGGTGATCAGGGACGCATTCGTTTTGAGTTGGAACAAGCATCGCGTGTCACATTATACGTGCTTGACATGACCGGTCGAAGCGTGTGGGAGCGTGACCTTGGGCGGGTTTTCGTGGGATACCATGAGGAGATGCTGGAAGTGTCACATTTGAGCGCGGGCACCTACGTGGTCCGCCTTACTGTCGGGGGGGATCACCACCACATCCCGGTGATCGTGACCCGATAAGGGTCGCCATTCCCTGTTCGTGACGGAACGTTGATCAAAGATCCTTCACCTTTCCTCCCCCAACGCGCCTCCGGGCTTGGGTAAGAACAAGCCATGGTGTAGATTCGTCCGCACTGGAAAAAAACACACACCATGAACCTACGGTACACTCTGCCCATTACGCTATTCGCTGCGGGCACCTGCATGGCACAATGGGCCACACCCCGACCTGGCATGCAAGAACTTCGACCTGCCACACAGCAGGACCACCCCGCGACCCGGCCTGTCACGGACCTGAATGCGAACATTGCCCGTGATGGTGGCGATGTGGTCTTCTACGAGGACTTTGCGAACGGTTTGTTCGGTAACAACGGCGTTGGTGCCTGGACCACGGCCGGTCCGAACGGGAACATCTGGAAGCGTGGCGTTTCCGGTCCCCTGGGAGCCTATACCCCGGTCTCCGAGCGTATCCAGTCGGCCACTGTGGCGAACGGATACATGCTCTTCAACGCCGATTCAGCCAACTCGACCTGGGATGGTCAAACGCCTACTGCACTTCCTTCGACCCAGTTCACTTCGTGGGAAGGCAGTCTGGTATCACCCGTGCTCGATCTGAGTGCGACCCCCTACGTAGAGGTCACCTTTCAACAGCGCTTGCGCTATTGCTGTGGTAGTGCGCCCCATTTCCTTGAGGTGAGCACCGATGGCGGCGCTTCATGGCCAAGCAGCTTCCCGACCTCGATCAACGCCGTTTCGAACAGCCTGACCACCACCCAGACGGTCCAGATCAATATCACGGATGCTATCGCGATGAACCCCGCCAACGTGCAGTTCCGCTTCAGGCACAGCGCAGATGCGGGTACGTCGCACTATCACTGGCAGATAGATGACGTTCGTATCGTGGAACTGTTCGAATACGACCTGCGCATGATCTCGTCCGGTGTGACCGCCTTCAATATCAATACGGCGTTCAGCTATGATTCACTCCGGTATTCGATCTACCCCTACGGTCAGCTCCGTCCCATGGGCCTCAACATGACCGTGTTGAACAACGGTTCCGTGAACCAAAGCGATGTGGTCTCCAATTTTACCGTGACCCGTGCCGGCACCACGGTCCTTGATCAAGACCAGGCTTTGCTGCCCTTCCCACCTGGTGAGACACGCACCGTATTCGTGAACCCCGATTTCACCCCACCGAACGTGGCCGGTACCTATGCGGTGGACTTCACCATTTCCTCCGCAGCGGACGACAATACGCCTGCCGATAACATTGGTACCGGTAGCTTCGGTGTATCGGAATATGTCTATGCGCGTGACATGGGCACGTTGACGAGTTTCGAAAATGGTAATGATGACGGTGGTACCCTGATCCTATGCAATGCCTTCTATGCCGCCAATGGTGCACAGTTGCATTCGATCCCGGTGTGCATGCGCACCGGCAGTGAGGCCGGGGCGTTGGTCCAAGGTGAACTGCGGTCCGACGATCTGGACAACGTACTCGCTTTCTCCGAGGAGATCTTCATAGCAAGCAATATGCTTTCAGGCCCTGGTGGTA
>JBGTIB010000010.1:0-17658 GCA_041745875.1 Flavobacteriales bacterium
TACCAGGATGCAGCCTTCAAAGTGAAATTGCCTGCTGGAAAGGCAGGGACCTTCTCGCTCTTCGGACTGGGTGGTCGCAGCAGCATTGCGCAGGAGGATAAAAGCCAGGATGGCGATAGCACTTTTGCGCGCACTGCCTACGGGTCGCGCATGGGCGTCGTAGGCCTCACCCACACCAAGCTCATCAACGACAACAACTACCTCTATACCACGCTCTCGTTGAGCGGTAACGGCAGCGAGACCGATCATTACGCAACTGGCGGACCCGAGGACACTGAACTATTGCAACGCCATGTGGATGACCTGCGTCGCTGGACCTGGCGCTTCCAAAGCACGCTCAACACACGCATCAGTGCTGCACACAAATTGCGCTCGGGCATCATCGTTTCGCACGACCGGTTCCGCATGCTGGTGGATAGCTGGGACTTCGATACCCAGGTGCTCGAACGCCAGCTGGACCGCAGCGGCGATGCCACCACCGTCCAGGCCTTCAGCAGTTGGAAGTGGCGGCTGAACGAGCAGCTTTCGCTCACCAGCGGCGTGCATGTGTTGCACTATGCCATGAACAAGTCGACCAGCGTGGAACCACGTGCGGCCTTGCGCTACCAGTGGGATGCTTCGCGTGCTTTCACCCTTGGCGCCGGACTGCACAGCCGATTGGAGAACGTGATGACCTACCAGGCGCAGGACATCGATGCCAACGGCAACGTGTTCCAGCCCAACCGCGATCTGGGTTTGGGCCGCGCTGCTCATGCGGTGGTCGGCTACGAGCAGATGCTCAGCGAGGACATCCAGTTCAAGGCGGAGGCCTACTACCAGCACCTCTTCGATCAGCCGGTGGAGCATGCGACCAACAGCGCTTTCTGGTTGGGTAATTTTGATGGTTGGTTCACAACGAAACCCCTTGCCAACAGTGGCATGGCCTACAACGGTGGGGTGGAACTCAGCGTGGAGAAGTTCTTCACCAAAGGATGGCACGCACTGGCCACCGTATCGGTGTTCGAGTCGCAATTCAAGACGCTGGATGGAACGTGGCGCAATTCGCGTTACAGCTTGGGCTCGGTGGCCAATGTGCTTGCCGGTAAGGAATGGAAGCTCGGCAATGGAGACAAGGACAAGGTGTTGCTGACCGGCCTTCGCTACAGTGTGATGGGCGGTCAGTGGCGCACACCGATCGATCTGCAGGCCAGCATCGCTTCCGGCACGCAACAGGAAGGGACCGAACCCTGGAGCGTGAAGGGCGAGCCGATCCACAAGGTGGACATGGTACTGGCCTACCGCGTGGGCCGCGCCAAGGTGAGCCACGAGTTCAAGATGGATGTGCAGAACGTGGCCAATGCACAGACCGTGGTCTACGAGTATTACAACAACCGCACACAGAAGATCGAGGCCGTGAACCAGTTGGCCATGCTGCCGGTGTTGCAGTACACCCTGCGTTTCTGATCATCGGCAGCTATCAAGAAAAAAGGCCATCAGGGTTTTCCTGGTGGCCTTTCTCACTTGCGAGGTTGAAGAGCAGCGTTCTTCAGAAGGGAGACCTGTGACTTACCCGATCGTAGGGTCCCCTCCTTCGTCGGGAGACCGCTGCGGAGGTCTCGTTGCGTGTACCTTTTAACCGAACCTCCGCAGTGGTCTCCCGCAGGGGACCCTGCGGCTAACAGTGGGCGGTTTCAGCACTACAACACCCGCCGCACCATCCGCAGCTTGTGGGTGTACACACCTGCCTCGGCGTTGAAGATGCCTTGATGGTCCAACTTGTCCATGCGCACCCGACCGCTGCTGTGTGCGATGCGCAGATCGCCTTCATCGCTGCGGGTCAGGATCACACCCACGTGGATGATCTTGCCTTCCTCATTCTCGAAAAAAGCCAGGTCGCCGGGCTCGCTCAGATCCAGCAGTTCCACGGGGTCGCCTTCCTCGGCCTGCTGCGATGCATCGCGCTGCAGGTAGATGCCCATGAGGATGAAGAGCATCTGCGTGAGACCGCTGCAATCCACGCCGCTGGGAGTGCGTCCGCCCCAGAGGTAGGGAGCGCCCAGGAAGGGGTGGAGGTAGAACTCCATCAGGTCGGCACGCTCCAGTGCGGGGCGGTGATTGGTGACAGCTTGCACCGGGATCCGGCGGTCGTTCCAGAGAATGGTGCCTTCCTGGTAGAAGGGTACCACACCACCATAGGGCAACAGCACCTGCCGGTCGCCCAGGTCCGCAATGGTGTTCTGGTCGATCACGCGCAAGTCGGGATCCAGGTTCGGCGTTGTACACACCGCGATCTGCTTGTTGTCCACCCAGCCCTCGTAGCCGTCATGGTCGAAACGAAGCCGGCTCCAGCTGCCCTTCTCCTCCAGCACCTCGGCTGTTTCGCCGAAAAGCCATTGCGTGATCATTTCCGCGCGATCATTGGGTTCGCTGCGGACGGGGACGATGGCGAGGGGGCAGATGACGGAGGACACGATAGGGTCTGTTAGGTGCGACCCTCCCTGAGCGGAGTCGAAGGGAGGCAATGTTCGTATCATGATACCATACCCATCCCTCGACTCCGCTCGGGAAGGGTACCGTCGTTCGAAAAACTACAACGCTTCAATGACCATCGCACTGGCACCACCACCACCGTTGCAAATACCGGCCGCACCGTACCTGGCGCGGTTCTGCTTCAGCACGTTGATCAGCGTGACCAGGATGCGCGCGCCGCTGCAACCCAGCGGATGTCCCAGCGACACAGCACCGCCGTTCACGTTCACCTTCGCAGGGTCAAGGCCCATGAGCTTGATGTTGGCCAGGCCCACCACGGCGAAGGCCTCGTTCAACTCGAAGTACTGGATGTCGCTCATCTTCAAGCCGGCCTTTTCCACCGCGCGGGGAACGGCTTTGGCGGGCGTTGTGGTGAACCACTCGGGGGCCTGCTCGGCATCGGCGTAGCTGAGCACTTTGGCCAGCGGCTTCAAACCGAGTTCCTTCGCTTTGTCGGCGCTCATCAACACCAGTGCCGCCGCGCCATCGTTGATGGTGCTTGCGTTCGCTGCGGTCACCGTGCCATCCTTCTGAAAGACCGGTTTCAGCGTCGGCACCTTCTCGAACATCACGTTCTTGTACTCCTCGTCATGGTCCACGACCACCTCGCCCTTGCGGGTCTTCACGGTAACGGGCACCACTTCATCGGCGAACTTGCCAGCGCTCCATGCGGCAGCGCTGCGCTTGTAGCTCTCGATGGCGAATGCGTCCTGCTCCTCGCGGCTGATCTTGTGTTCCGCAGCGCATAGTTCGGCGCTCACGCCCATGGCGGTCTGGTGGTACACATCGGTAAGGCCGTCCTTGCCGATCCCATCGATCAGCTGTCCATTGCCGAAGCGGTATCCGTAGCGTGCCTGCTCCACATAGTAAGGTGTGCGGCTCATGCTCTCCATGCCACCGGCCACCACCACATCGGCATCGCCGAGCAGGATGTCCTGGGTGCCCATCATCACGGCCTTCATGCCACTGGCGCACACCTTGTTCACCGTGGTGCAGGCCACCTCGTTGGGCAGGCCCGCGAACTTGGCGGCCTGGCGAGCGGGTGCCTGACCGAGATTCGCTTGCAACACACTGCCCATGATCACTTCCTGGACCTGTTCGGGATTGATGCCTGCACGTTCCACGGCAGCTTTCACGGCGGTGGCGCCCAGTTGCGTGGCGGTCACTTCGGCAAGGCTGCCGCCGAAGCTTCCAATGGGTGTGCGTACTGCGGATACGATGACGACTTCCTTGGCCATAGGGTGTGATGGGGTCTTTTTGTCCAACGGGCGGCAAAGGTAGCGACCAGCATGGGGTGCGAATGGCCATTGCTCCGCATCCACTGGCCGGGTAGCTTTGCCTGCGATCCCTACACTCCATGCGACAGATCCCCACCCTGGGCAGCGTACTGCTTCTCACTTCCATTCACGCTCAGGTCATCATCGGACCGGCCGACATGCCGGACGCCGGCGATACCCTTCGCTATGCGACCACATCGGCCAACGCGATCGATCCCGCCATCACAGGGGCGGATGTGCTTTGGGACCATGGCGATCTGACCATCGATGCCTTGGGTGCCGACACGGCCATTCCCGTCAGCGCCACGCCCCTGTTGTACCAATTCTTCTTCAACAACGGATTCCTCTATCCGCAGAACCGCGCCGATTATGGCATGAAGGGGCAGGAATTCGGGTTCCAAGGAGTTTCACTGGAGGATGTGTACGACTACTTCCGCAGCGACGCCGGTGGCTTCGTCAATGTGGGCTTCGGTGCCACGGTGAACGGACTTCCAGCCAGCGTACGCCGCATTCCCATCGATCGCATCCATCAGTTCCCCTTGGCGTACGGTGATCAGGATACATCGTACAGCGCCTTCGAAGTGACCATTCCAAGCCTCGGTCATTTTGGACAGACACAATGGCGCTACAACACCGTGGACGGTTGGGGCACGCTGGTTCTTCCAGGCGGGACCTACAATGTGTTGCGGGTGCGTTCGGAACTTGTGAAACGCGATACCCTGTTCGTGGACCAGTTCGGTTTCGGCTTCGGCTTCAATGAACCACTGGCCGTGGAATACAAATGGATCGCACCCGGCATGGGTGCACCGGTGATGGTCCTTACCACCACGGCCGGTGTGGCGACCAGCCTGCGCTTCCATCACGATCCCTTGGGTACTTCCGTGGTGGATGAGCCACGTGGGAATGCCGTGCCCTTGCTCTTCCCCAACCCTGCATCCGATGCCATCACCGTGGTCCTGCCCAGCGGATATGAAGGTGAATGGGTCATTGTCGATGCCATTGGACGGGAGATGCGACCACCGGTGATCGCCATGCCCGGCACTTTCCAACGGATCGGCGTGGAGCACCTGGCGGATGGCGTCTATACCCTGCGCCTGATGGAGGACGACGAACGGTGGAGTGCCCGCTTCGTGGTGCAGCGATGACCCGTGCATTTTCCTTTCATCCGCGTACTGCGCCGTCCATGAAGATGGTCGCAACTCTTCACTGCAGCATGGAATGGGAAATTAACTTCGCCCATCCAAAATGACCTTTCGCACATGAAGAACATCTGGCTCATCATTATCCTTGCCGTCATCGCATTGATCGCTTTCTGGGGCATCGGTTTCTACAATGGCACCATCGCCATGAACGAGGATGTGGTACAACAATGGAGCAATGTGGAGAACGCCTATCAGCTCCGCGCCGACAAGACCCAGAACCTGGTGGCCATTGTGAAAGGTGCAGCCGACTTCGAGCAGGAGACCCTCACCGGTGTGATCGAGGCACGGGCCAAGGCGACCAGTGTGAACGTCGATGCCAGTAACCTCACACCCGAGAACATCCAGGCTTTTGAAGAAGCGCAGCAGCAGTTCACCGGTGCACTTTCGCGACTGATGGTCACCGTGGAGCGCTACCCCGAGTTGAAGGCCGTGCAGGGCTTCCGCGATTTCCAGGCCCAGTACGAGGGGATGGAGAACCGCATCGGTGTGGAGCGCCGCAAGTACAACGAGGTTGCTCGCAACTTCAACACACGCATCAAGCGCTTCCCGGGCAACCTGTTCGCAGGTAGCCTTGGCTTCACCGAGAAGGGCTATTTCGAAGCCAGCGAAGGCACCGATGCCGCGCCACAGATCGCTTTCTGAAGTGCTTACCGCAGAGGAATTCCTGACCAAGGAGGAACGCCGACAGGTGGCACAGGCCATCGGTGAGGCCGAGCAACGCACCTCCGGCGAGATCCGTGTACACATCGAGGACCACATCGAAGAGGATGTGCTGGAGCATGCAGCGTATATCTTCGAGGAGCTGGGCATGCAGCATACGCAGGAGCGCAACGGCTGCCTGGTGTATGTGTGTGTTGCCGACCGGTTGGTGGCGGTGATCGGCGACAAAGGCATCAACGAGCGTGTGCCCGAAGGCTTTTGGAACGGGGTGGTGGAACAATTGAAACTGCATTTCGCCGCAGGACGTCAGGCACAAGGGTTGTGCGAAGCCGTGCACCAGGTGGCGGCCCAGTTGCAGCAGTACTTCCCCCGCCGCAGTGATGATCGCGATGAATTGACCAACGAGGTGAGCTTCGGCAGGAGCCGCAGTGCCGAGAGACCCGGCGTGGTATGAGGCTGCTCATCACACTCGTAGCCCTTACTGTTTCCGCCACGGCGTGGGCTTCGCAGTTCGACTGCAGCCTGAAGGCGCCTTCGGCCCAGGAGCAGGACAAGTTGGTCTGGCAATATGCAGGGGACTTTCTCGACGCTGGGGAAGAGGCACGGCTCAATGCCAGGCTGGTGGAGTTCGCCCGAGAGACCAGCAACCGGATCCTCTTGTTGGTGGTGGATACGCTCTGTGGTCTGCCCGAGTCGGACCTTGCCTTCGAAGTAGGACAACAGTGGGGCATTGGAAAGACAGGGTTCGACAATGGCATCGTTTTCCTGATCAAACCCAACGGGCCACCCGGTGATCGCCGCGTGTTCATCGCCACCGGCTACGGGCTTGAAGGCGCGATCCCCGACCTTACCGCCAAGCGTGTGGTGGACCGCGAGGTGGTGCCCCACTTCAAGGAGGGCAGGTACTACCAGGGGATCGATCAGGCACTCACGGTCTTGATGGCCCTGGCCAAAGGCGAGTTCGATGAGAAGAGCTATGGCAAGCAACCGGTCCCGTGGGCTGTACTGGTGTTCTTTCTCGTCTTCATTGCCTTCATGGTCTTTGCCTGGCGCGGATCGGTGAAACAATATGCCAGCACCAACAACGTCGATTTCTGGACCGCCATGTGGTTGTTGAGCCAGACCCAGAAGCGCCATGGATCGCGCGGCGGAGGTTTCGGCGGATTCGGAGGCGGTGGAGGTGGGGGCTTCGGTGGTTTCGGTGGTGGTGGTTTCGGCGGCGGCGGAGCTGGAGGACGATGGTAGCCCGCTTGCAGGAAGCATGTCATCTCCGTGCCCGTACATCGTTGACCGTTCACACACATCCGGCAACCGGTCTTAACGATCACGGTCCAACACTCCCGTTCTATAGGCAACTTGCCCCTTCAAACACCAGACAGACCCGATAGCGTGAGTTTCAACAAATGGATAGGGGGTGGCCTCGGTTGGGCCTTCGGTGGACCGATCGGTGCACTGCTCGGTTTCGCCGTGGGTGCCATGATGGACCGCATGCAGGGAGGGGTGGAACCGACCCTGATCAGCGATGGCCGCGAGACACGCCGGACCACCGCCGGCGACCTGGCCATGAGCCTGGTGGTGCTCTCCGCTGCGCTGATGAAGTCCGATGGGAAGGTGACCCGGACGGAATTGGACCATGTGCGTCGCTTCTTCATCCAGCAGTTCGGGCATGCGCATGCAGGACAATTGCTGGTGATGCTGCGCGATGTGCTGGCCAAGGAGATCCCGGTGCACGACGTGTGTGTGCAGGTCCGACAGCAAATGCCGCATCCCATTCGCCTGCAGTTGATGCACTACCTCATCGGGCTTGCCAATGCCGATGGTCGCGTGGATGCCGGCGAACTCGAACTGCTCCATCGCATCGCCCGCGACCTGGGCATCAGCGCCAAGGACCTCGGATCGCTCAGTGCCATGTTCCGCACCACCGATCCAGTTGCGGCATACAGCATTCTGGAGATCGAGCCCAAGGCCACGGATGAGGAGGTGAAGAAAGCCTATCGTCGCATGGCCATGAAGTACCATCCCGACAAGGTGGCACAGCTGGGCGAAGAGGTACAGAAGGCCGCTGGCGAAAAGTTCAAGAAGGTGCAGGAAGCCTATGAATCGATCCAGCGCAAACGCGGCATGAAGTGAGCACACCACGATGGTGGCCCACATCCAGACGTCCGAACGAACAAGATCCGTATCCCCACATCACCATCATGCTCATTCTGCTCTCCCCCGCGAAGAACCTGTCGGACGAACCTGTGAAAGGGGTGAAACCCTTGACGCAACCACGCCTGTTGGAACACAGTGTGCCGCTGGCTGAAAAACTGAAGGGCTACAGTGAACGCAGGCTGGCCACACTGATGGATATCAGTCCGAAGCTCGCTGCGTTGGACCATGAACGCTACCAGCAATGGTCAGTTCCCTTCAATGCACGGAACGCCCGCCCTGCGCTCTTCACTTTCAATGGGGAGGTGTATCGGGGTTTGGAGCCACGCGCCCTGGATGCCGATGATCTGCGTTTCGCGCAACGCCATGTGCGCATTCTCTCGGGTTTGTACGGTGTGCTGCGACCCCTGGACCTCATGCAGCCCTATCGGCTGGAGATGGGAACGAAGCTGTCCATGGGCCGTGGAAGGAAGGACCTTTACGCGTACTGGGGCGATCGCATCACCGAGCTGATCAACGCGGATCTGGAGGCATCGGACAGCGAGGTCGTGATCGACCTTTCCTCAAAGGAATATGGCAGGGCCGTACGCCGGGAACTGCTTCGCGCCAACGTGATCACCCCGGTGTTCAAGGACCGGACACCAACGGGCTACAAGGTGTTGATGCAGTTCGCCAAACATCAGCGTGGCGCCATGGCGCGCTACATCGTTCAACACCGGCTGCTCGATGCGGTGGGTCTCAAGAAGTATGATGTGGACGGCTATCGATATGCGCCCCAGGAGAGCAGCGCACACGAATGGGTATTTCTGCGTGACAAGCGCTGAGGCCACGCGCGTGGCGCATCCCGTGCCGCACGATGAGGCGCAGCCGCGTTCAACCCGATAGCTTTGTCGTCCGGCCGGACAGGGTCGGTCCACTTCGGTACGGATGGCCCTTTTGATCACCATATTCCTGCTGCTGCTGCTGGCCTACATCCTGCTGGCGTTGTTCTACTACCTGTTCCAGGAGCGCTTCATTTTCGTGCGCTTCCCCATGGGTGAGAAGTACAGCTTCCGCTTCGAGCATCCTTTCGAGGAACGCTGGATCACGGCGGATGATGGTGCCCGTCTCCACGCACTGTACTTTCCGGCGAAGAACCCCCGCGGGGTGATCCTCTACTTCCATGGCAATACAGGCAGCTTGCGCCGTTGGGGCAAACATGCACCCCGACTGACGCGTATGGGCTTCGATGTGCTGATGCCTGATCACCGGGGCTATGGCAAGAGCCGGGGGAAGCTCAGCGAGGACGCGCTGCATGCCGATGCCCGGCTCTGGTACGAGCATCTTCAGGAACGCTGGTCCGAGCAGGACATCGTGCTCTATGGCCGATCGCTCGGCAGTGGCATGGCCACACCGCTGGCCGCCGCCCGCAAGCCCCGCATGCTGGTGCTCGAAACGCCCTTCGCCGATCTCTACGATGTGGCCTATCTGTACCTGCCCCTCCTGCCTTACTCGTTGTTGCTGCGGTACGCGTTCCGCAACGACGTGGCCATCCAGGGCGTGCAATGCCCGGTGTACATCTTCCATGGCAAGCGCGATACGATCGTACCCTATACCAGTGCGCTGCGCTTGTATGCCGCCATACCTGCTCATGTGCATCGTGAGATGTATTCCTTCGCGGACGGCAATCATGGCGACCTGGCGCGCTTCGTTCGTTTCAACAGGACCCTGCAACGGGTTCTAGGGGGCAGTGGGAGCGGGGCCACCGGCGATCGCCCTCCCGCACAGGTCCACACGGGGTAAATACTAACTTCGCCGTCCCAAAACCACATCATGACCGTACGTATCCTTACCGCATCCCTGGCGATCATCGCCCTGAGCGCATGCACCAGTGGCCAGAAAGGCCAGGTATCCCTGACCAACGAGATCGATTCGGTGAGCTACGCGATCGGCGTGGACATCGGTATGAACTTCAAGCGCTCCAAGATGGAGGACATGAACATCGATGCCATTGCGCAGGGTCTGCGTGACGGGATCGCGGACACGCCCAAACTGAACGAGGAGGAACTCCAAACGGTCGTTCAGGGCTATATGATGAAGATGCAAGCCGCACAGCAGGCCGAGGAGCAGATGAAAGGAGAGGAGAGCCGGCAGGCTGGCGAAACGTACCTGGCAGAGAACGCCAAGCGCAAGGGTGTTACGGTGACGGAGAGCGGTCTGCAGTATGAGGTGATCACCGCCGGAACCGGTGCCAAGCCAGCGGCGACCGACCGTGTGAAGGTGCACTATGTCGGGACACTGACCGATGGCACCGAGTTCGACAGCAGTGTGAAGCGTGGTGAACCAGCCGTGTTCGGCGTGACCCAGGTGATCAGTGGTTGGGTGGAGGCCCTGCAATTGATGTCGGTGGGCTCCAAGTGGAAGCTGACCATTCCCAGCGACCTGGCCTACGGACCAAGCGGTGGGCCCGGCGGAAGCATCCCCCCGAACAGTGTCCTGGTCTTCGAAGTGGAATTGCTGGACATCGTCAAGGAGTAAGCATTCAGGGAGCAGTTGCTCCTTTCCGAAGGTGCCATGTTGCCAGGGAGACCCGGGCGGTATGGCACCTTCTCCTTTCCGGAATGGTCAACTCCCCGCGACCGGCGCTTCCGGCAATGCCATCCAGTGCGTCACATCGCTGAAGAAGTGATTGCTGGTACCCTCGCCGAGCCAGAAGTGCGGACTGCCCGTGTAGCCGGTCTTGCTGGGATTGTGCACGAACCAATCGCGGGCGAAACGAAGCACCACCACCGGTCGTTGCTCCGTGGCGCCGGTCTTGCCCGGCAGGTGGACCCGGTTGTCGGGCAGATGGCACAGCACACGCTGACCATCCTCAGGCAGTCGCTCGGTGATCGGGGTCCAGTCCGCCATGTTCCAATGTGGTGCGACCAAGATAGGAGCCTGTTCGAAGATCGTGTTCAGGGCATTGGCTCCAAGGGCAGGGCATCGCCCAGTACCAAGGCCAGCAGTTGGTCCACCGCCTTGTTCGCCCGTGTCCGGGTCCTGGCATCGGCTTCGCCGTACATCTTGGTGGACTCCTTGCGGAGCAGGTACCGCAACAAGTCGGGTCCGATCATCAGCCCCTTCACCCCGAGCACACCGCGTTCGGCATGGTTCCAATGCCAGATCAACCGCAAGGCCAGTCGCATCGACGAACGGTCGTGCAGCCGTCCTCCTTGCACCACCCATCCACGTCCTTCCTCCTGCTGCACCATCATGCGGAGCATCATCCGCAACGATCCCAACAGGCTTTCCACCTGGACGGCACCTTCCGGCCGCTGGATCAGATCGGCCGCGGTGATCTCGTCCTTGCGCTGGTGATCCAGCTGGTGCGCGCGCGGCATGTTCTTGTTGAATTCGGCCATGGCTGCGTTCACCGTGCCGGGATGGACCACGATGGTGCCATCATGCCCGTCCACCGATTGGCGCTCCACATCGCTCAGCATCTCCAGGTATTCGGGTTTCATGCGTTCGCCATCCAGGGAGGGCAGTACAAAGGAGGGCGCGCCCATGGCATGACAGCCGCGTCGGTGTGCGGTGGAGATCAGATGCAGACTGAGCGCGCGCAGGAAGGGTGCGTTCAAGCCGATCGAGCCACGATCGGGAAAGACCGGGCGGTCCTTCTCATGGAAGAGCCCGATATGGTCCCCAGCATAGCCTTGTGGGTCCATGGCAAGGCCCGCTGCGTGGTGTACCAGCTCGAACAGGATCTCGTCCGCCTCCAACGCGCCGTTGATCGAATCGATCATCACCGTGGCGCGGATCGTTCCGCGGGGCAGTTGCACATGCTC
This sequence comes from Flavobacteriales bacterium, assembly GCA_041745875.1. GTDB lineage: Bacteria > Bacteroidota > Bacteroidia > Flavobacteriales_F > PHOS-HE28 > PHOS-HE28. The sequence continues at coordinate 11,608 of JBGTIB010000010.1, forward strand.
CTCCACCGCATCGAAGAGATGGGCCCATAGCCGTGCTTCCAGATGACCGTGCACATTGCGCAGATAGAGATGGATGCCGCCCTGCTTTTCGACCATCCATTGGCTGCAGTTCAGCATGATCAGCGCCAGGTCGAGGAAGGCAGCGGGAACCGGCTCGGCATGTACCAGATAGGAAGGCTCCAGTACATACAGCGGCCGGGGGGCCACCATCAAGCGCGTGGTGGTGCCCGGGTTGATGCGGACCCGACCGCCGTCGGTTTCGAGGTAGGCCAGATCGAGCGCTGCGGCCCGTTCGATGTTGCGATGTGCCCGAAGTATGTCCCACGTATCGCCAGAGGTGCTGTTCCACAGATCTGCGATGTAGCTCTTCGCACCACTGTTCATACCCTCCACCAACTCAGGCCGCGAAGCGCCACCGATCAGCTCCACCCGGCGCTCCAGCAAATTCTCCGGAAGCTGCTCCACCTTCCACTTGCGTTCGCGCACATGGACGGTGTCCTCCAGGAACGCCACATCACCGCCCGACAAGGTCGCCCTGCGTCGCTCACGGGCAGCAAGCACCTCGATCCGACCCTTGTCGAACCCGCTGTGCAACACATCGATAAGCTGCTTGACCGCACGCGTCAGCGAGCGGTCCTGTGCCGTGGTATTCACCGTTCCATTTTGCCCTTAGGATGACCTCATACGTCGACCAATGTCGAATTGTTGTCGACGAAGATCATAATAATCCTGACCAAATGGTGCGATCCGGCACGGATGTTATCCATGATCGGTGCATGAGCAACGGAATGTGCGCTCGTACGAAAGGTCGGGGACATCAAGCCGCCAACTCCAGATCCGCGTGTTGGCGCGCCATGCGAGCCAGGTGGGGGTGGACCACCCGGAAGAAAAGGGGCGGTACCAGGCTCAGTACCATCATTCCCGGATAACCCGTGGGTAGCTGCGGTGCATCGATGTGCCCCTGCAGGATCTGGTATTTCCTGCTCGCTTTCCAGTGATGATCGCTGTGCCGTGTCAGTTCGAAGAGCATGGCGCGACCAACGAGGTGGTCGCTGTTCCAGGAATGGAAGTGCTGCACCCGCTTGTATCCGCCCTGCCCACTGATCTTGCGACGCAGGCCATAGTGCTCGATGTAATTCACGGTCTCAAGAAGCAGGATGCCGATCGTTGCGGCGATCAGGAAGGCGAACAGTGTGGTAATCCCGAATACCACACCGATGGTGATGAGCAGTGCACCTTGCAGGCACAGTCCCTGGACCATCTCGTTACGGAACCCAAGTGGAGATCGGCCTGCTCGCCTCAGACGCTCGGCCTCGATCCTCCAGGCCGATCGAAAACCGAAGAGGATGCTGCGCAACCAGAAGACATAGATGCTCTCCCCGTAGCGCGCTGAAGCCGGATCGTCCGGTGTGGCCACCCGTTTATGGTGCCCCCGGTTGTGCTCGATGATGAAGTGCATATAAAGGCTTGTGAGCAGCAGGGCACGGGCCATGTTCCGTTCCAGGCGTGTTGCGCGATGCCCCAGCTCATGCGCCACATTGATCCCATGGATACCGCACAGCATGCCCATGCTGGCAATGCGTCCGGCCAGGTCCCACGCACCGAGACCAGGTTCGCCCACCTGGAACAGGAAGAGCACCAACACGGTCCATTGCACCGGGACCACGGCATACAGGAGTCTGTCGAACAGAGGATCATCCAGGGCAGCTTGTTCCTCCTCCTCGCTCAACGATCCATGGTCCGGGTGATTCATCAGTTCAAGCAAAGGCACCAGTACGAAGGCATAGAGCGGGAATGCCCAGCACCAGATGCCGTGTGCGAAAAGGGCCGTGGCGACCAGAGCTGGACCGAGGAAGGTGGTGGTGTAGCGCAACACCCTGGTGCGCACACGCTTCCTTGCATCGGGAGAAATCGCAACCACCGTGGACATGCTCCAAAAATAGCTCAACGGCATGTTCCTTCGCCTGCGCACATGATCCCGGCTGCCAGTTCCGATCCCTGTACTTTTGGCGCTCCACTTTCCGAAGCCTTACGGAATGAGAACATACCTGACCTTGTCCGCCGCCATGTTAGCTGCCACCGCCGCCGCACAAACGCGCCCCATCACCTTCACGGAGTTCACCCTTGATAATGGTCTGCATGTGATCCTCCACCAGGACAACAGCACACCCATCGTGGCCGTGAGCGTGATGTACCATGTGGGCAGCAAGAACGAGGACCCTTCGCGTCGGGGATTCGCCCACTTCTTCGAACACCTGCTCTTCGAAGGCTCCGAGAACATCGCCCGCGGCGAGTTCAGCAAACTGGTGGAGAAGGCGGGAGGCGTGCTCAATGCCAACACCAGCGGCGACCGTACCTACTATTATGAGGTGCTGCCCAGCAACCAACTGGAATTGGGACTCTGGCTGGAGCGCGAGCGCATGTTGCACGCCAAGGTCGATCAGAAAGGGGTGGACACCCAGCGCGAGGTGGTGAAGGAGGAACGTCGTCAGCGCTACGAGAACCAGCCCTATGGCAGCATCCTCATCGAAGTATTGAAGCGGGCCTACAAGGAGCATCCTTACAAGTGGCCCACCATCGGTTTCATGGAGGACCTGAACGCGGCCAGCGAGAAGGACTACCTTGATTTCTACAAGCGCTTCTACGTGCCGAACAACGCGGTGCTTGTGGTGGCTGGAGATATTGATGAGGCCCGTACCCGGGCATTGGTAAGCAAGTATTACGCGGACATTCCACGTGGCAAGGACGTGCAACAACCTACGGTGGTGGAGGCGCCATTGGGCGATGAAGTGCGGGACGTGGTCTACGATCGCATCCAGCTACCCGCCGTGGTACAGGCCTACCGGATCCCGGCCCGTGGCGAACCTGATTTCTATGCCGTGGACATGGTGAACCGCCTGCTTTCGAACGGCAATTCCGCGCGCTTGAACCGGACCCTGAAGGACCAGCAGCAGAAAGCCGTCTATGTAGGTGCTTTCAGCCTGCCCTTCGAGCATCCCGGTCTGGCGATCATCTTCGCCGTGGCCAATTCCGGGGTCAGCGCCGAAGATCTGGAGAAGGCCATGGATGATGAACTCCATCGCCTGCATCAGTACGGAGTCACCGAACAGGAATTGGTGCGCTTGAAGGCCCAGTTGGAGACCGAAGCCGTGATGGACAACAGCCGCATCGCCGGTGTTGCTTCGAACCTGGCCACCGCCCATACGCTCCTGGGCAGTGCCGCATTGGCCAACACCGAACTGGACCGATACCTGGCACTTACAGCCGAGGACATCAAACGCGCCGCCATGATGCACTTCGCACCCTGGAACCGCGTGGTGCTGCACTACCTACCCATGAGCCAGCAGACACCATGAGCAGCCGCAGCATACCCACCGCCATGTCAACGCTTCTCCGCCTTTCCGCACTGGGTGGCCTGATCCTTCCCTTGTCAATGAACGCACAGACCGACCTCTCGCGCCCACCCGAACCCGGACCTGCACCAGCGGTGCACCTTGGCGACCACACCTTCTCCACACTGCCAAACGGCATGCGTGTGATCGTGGTCCCGAACAACAAGTTGCCGTTGGTGAGTGTGCAGGTGCGCTTCGATGTGCCACCGGTCGTACAGGGCAACAAGGCCGGGTACGTGGACCTGATGGGCGAACTGTTCGCCAGTGGCACCGACACGCGCAGCAAGGACAGTATCGACACAGCGGTGGACATGCTCGGCGCCATGCTCAGCACCACCAACGACGGGGTCTATGCCAGCGGCTTGAAGAAGAACCTGGGTCCGTTGCTCGATGTGGTCGCCGACGTCGTCATCAACCCTGTGTTCCCGGCACAGGAGTTCGAACGCGCAAGGGTACGTTACAGATCGGCCGTACAACAGCGGCGCGACGACCCGGATGCCATCGCCACGGTGGTGGGCCGCTCGGTCACCTTCGGCCGCACGCATCCCTACGGCGAGGTGATCACCGATGCCACCCTGGACAACATCACGCACGCCCACCTGCAAGCCTACTACAGACGCTTCATCAGGCCGGACAAAGGCTATCTCGTTTTCGTCGGCGACATCACGGACAAGGAGGCCCGTGATCTCGCCCGCGCGCATTTCGGGAAATGGAAGGTGAAGGCTCCGGCGCGCAAGATCGACGATACCGGTGGCGAGGAGGTCGAAGGGCTGGGCTCGGTCCATGTCCTGAAGAACCCCTCCACCCCTACGGGTAACCGCCGCGTGTTCCTCGTGGACCGGCCGGGATCGGCGCAGTCGGTGATCCGCGTGTCGTTCCCGCTGAACCTGCAGCCCAAGGATGTGCGCTCGCTGAACTCCCAAGTGATGAACACGATATTGGGTGGTGGTGTCTTCAATGCCCGCCTGATGCAGAACCTGCGTGAGGACAAGGGCTGGACCTATGGGGCGTACTCGACACTGGAGGCAGACCGCTTCAATGGCAGCCTGACCATAGCGGTGAGCGTGCGCACGGAGGTCGCCGACAGCGCGGTCACCGAGATCATCAAGGAGATGGAACTGTTGCGCACCATGCCGGTGACCGATGAGGAGTTGGACCTCGCCAAACGCTACATGGCGGGGAGTTTCGCACGGAGCCTGGAGGATCCCAAGACCGTGGCCCGCTTCGTCCTGAACACCTACCTCAATGACCTGCCCAAGGACCACTATGCCACTTACCTGGCACGCCTGGAGCGTGTGAGCGTGGAGGATGTCGGGGCCGCTGCCAACGCATTCCTGCATCCCGACCGCGCTGTGATCCTGGTGGTGGGGGACAAGAAGTCCGTGATCGAGAAGCTCGCCCCCCTGAGCATGGACCGGGTGCGCCCGGTCATCGAACTCGATGTGAACGGCGAATTCTGGAAGGAGGACATCACGCCCACGGCCACCAGCCTGCAGAATGTGATGGATGCCTACCTGGCCGCGCGGGGAGGGAAGGACGCCCTGTCCCGGATCGATGACCTGCGCATGGACATGACCGCCATGGTGGGCAGCATGCCCTTGCACATCACCCAGTGGTATGGTGTGGGTGGTCGCTTCCGTTCAGAGACCAAAATGGGCACCAATGTGCTCCAGGAAGTGATCTACGACGGCGAACGGGCCGTAAGCAGAAGCCCTGATTCCGAGGAGGAACTCCTCGACATCGATCTGCAGGACCTGCGGATGAACGCCATGCTCGTACCGGAAGTGGACCTCAGCAGTTTCGCCGAACGTTCGGTGGTGGTGGGGGTGGCCACCATCGATGGAAAGGAAGCCTACAAGGTGTCGCACATCACCGTGGCGGGTACCTCCATCAGCGATTATTTCGACAAGGCGACCGGACTGAAGGTGCAGCGCGTGGATGAGAAGTTCATGCAGGGACGCAACATGCGCCTGGTGACCGAGTACAGCGACTATCGCGCAGTGGACGGTCTGCTGTTCCCGTTCCGAATGGTGCAGAACGGTGGCGTACTGGGCACCATGACCATGGAGGTGGAGGCCGTGAAGGTGAACCAGGGCGGGTCCTATGGCTTTTTCGTGACAGGACTTCCGGACCCCAACGAAGGGGATGAGGAGCCCGGCTACCTGGAGAAGTACGAAGAGGACTAGAACGTTCAGACTTTGGCGACCGCCGTCGCGCTGCGCAGTTCCTGTACGCGTTCCTCGAAGCCCATCACCGGGTTCGGTCCCCGTGGATGCGTTCGTTGGCCATGACCGGTACATTTGTACACATGAGCAAGACCAGGAAGAAAGCACCGCGTCGTACGAAGAACTCCCTCGGACTGGATGTGGCCCGAATTGCAGCCTTGGTGGATAGCCTGAACGCTTTGCTGGCCTCCTACCAGGTGCACTACCAGAACCTGCGCGGGTGCCACTGGAACATCACCGGTCCCACCTTCTTCGAGTTGCACGCCAAGTTCGAGGAACTCTACACCAAGGCACAGCCCTTCATCGATGTGCTGGCCGAACGGATCCTTACCCTCGAAGGACGGCCGCTCCATACCTACAGTGCCTATCTGAAGGAAAGTACGGTGAAGGAACAGCGTGACCTGAGCGGTGCCAAGGAAACCGTGAAGGCCGTG
>JBGTIB010000011.1:0-18389 GCA_041745875.1 Flavobacteriales bacterium
CAACCAGAAAAAGACCAACTACGCGCTCAAAGCCGAGACCAAGGAGCAGTTCATCAAGGAAGTGACCGACGGCCTATTGCCACCTCCCGCCTACTTCCCGCAGAACGTGGCCATGAACAAGGGCGTGATCGAGAGCGTGGACAGTGTAAAAGAGCGTGGCACGCGTGCCCTCACCCCCGACCAATTCGAACTGGTGGCCGAAACGGAAGGAGCCCTTGTGCTCGACACCCGTGCACCACAAACGTTCAAGGACAGCTTCGTGCCGCGCAGCATCAACATCGGCATCAAGGGTGACTTCGCTCCGTGGGTGGGCGCCATGATCCCTGATGTGAAGCAACCGCTGCTCATCGTGGCGGAGGCAGGTGTGGAAGAGGAAGTGGTGACGCGTCTGGCCCGCGTGGGCTACGACAACGTGTTCGGCTTCCTGAAAGGTGGGATCGATGCGTGGAAGACTTCCGGCAAGGAAGTGGACGCCATCGAGAGCATCTCCGCCCCGGAGTTCGCTGAACGTATGGTGAAGGACAAGCTCAATGTGATGGACGTCCGCAAGGATGGCGAATGGGAAGCATCACGCGTGAAAGGCGCGAAACATGCTTCGCTGCAGTTCATCAACCAGCATCTGTCCACGCTCAACCCCGAAGAGCCGAACTACATCCATTGCGCCGGTGGCTATCGAAGCATGATCGCTGCTTCGATCCTGAAAGCACGCGGATACCACAATATTGTTGACGTGGCAGGTGGCTTCAACGCGATCAAGAACAGCAGCGTGGAGGTGACGGATGAGGTGTGCCCGTCAACCTTGAAGAAGTAAGTCCATCCAAGAAGCGAATGGCGAATGGTGATCTGTGAATGGATCCCCTGCAGGCAGTCCATTCGCTATTCGCCAATGACCATACGCCAAGCTCATTCTTCCTGACTTCATGATCGAAACCCTTCGACAACCCTGGCCCTGGTACGTGGCGGGCACCATCATCGGTCTCACCGTTCCCTTCTTATTGCTCGTGGGCAACAAGAATTTCGGCATCAGCAGTTCACTGCGCCACCTCTGTGCCGCATGCATTCCCGGTGATGTTGCCTTCTTCAATTACGACTGGAAGAAGGAAGCTTGGAACCTCTTCTTCGTGGTCGGTATTGCTGTCGGTGCGTTCCTCGCGGCCACCTTCCTTAGCGATCCCAACCCCATTGTACTCGCCGAACCCACACAAGAATACCTCGCGACAAAAGGCATCACCGACACTTCGAGCCTGCTACCATCAGAGATCTTCAGCTGGGAGCAGCTCTTCACCCTGCGCGGGCTGATCTTCTTCGTCATCGGCGGTTTCCTCGTTGGCTTCGGAACACGCTGGGCTGGTGGTTGCACCAGCGGTCATGCCATCATGGGCCTCAGCAGCCTCCAGTTGCCGAGCCTCATCGCTACTTGCTGCTTCATGGTCGGCGGTATCCTCATGACCTGGTTCATCCTTCCATACCTGCTCACCCTTTGACACCATGGAGAGGATCAAGCCACAACCCACTGCGATGAACAGCGACCTGAGCCAGCGCGAACTCGACGCCATGTGCGTGAACGAAAGCGAACTGGTGCATCCCTGGTGGCACAACTTCAAGTACAGTGCGTGGGGCATCCTCTTCGGCATCGTCTTTTTTAAGGCGGAGATCGTCAGCTGGTTCCGCATCCAGGAGATGTTCCGCTTCGAGAGCGTCCACATGTATGGTGTGATCGGCACCGCCGTGGTGGTGGGCATGATCAGCGTGCAGCTCATTAGACGTTTTGAGATCAAGACCGTTCATGGTGAGAACGTTCACATTCCGAAGAAGGAGTTCAACAAGGGCCAGATCTACGGAGGCCTGCTGTTCGGGCTGGGTTGGGCCATTACTGGCGCTTGCCCAGGACCACTGTTCGCACAGATGGGTGCAGGCTTTTCGGTCATCATCGTCACTTTCCTGAGCGCCATACTGGGCACTTATGTGTACGGGGCCTTTCGCGAGAAGCTGCCGCATTGACCCCTACATGCTCCGCGCCGTGTCGACTCATTTGAACATTTTAGCAGAACAAGTGCTTCAAGCACGCGATTCGCTCGCACGAGCTGGATGAGCAATCGCTAACGCGGTCACAGCCCGCACGATCGGGCTGAATTATCGACCAGCAGAAAGCTACGTTGTCCACCAAGTGGCACTTGTGGCGCGGAGCCGACCAGTTACAAGATCGAAGGAGGGATCGTGGGCACGAAATACACTTCACTGGCCATACCTTGGTCTTGAACCAACCAACAGTGTCGCCATGCTGACGGCCTCCATTCTCCGCATACTGCTCCCAGCATGCATCCTTTCCATGCCGATGGTGCTGCTGGCACAGGTTGCACCTGCGGTCGAATGGCATCGTTGTTATGGAGGAACTGGTAGTGACGGTGGCGCTGGTGTCACCGCCACAGCTGATGGCGGATACATCATGATGGGCTCCACCCAATCCAACGATGGGGATGTCTCGTTCAACAACGGCATCTCGGACATGTGGGTGGTGAAGGTGGACGCGCTCGGTGATATAGAATGGGAACGTGCTTATGGAGGCTGGAATGTTGATATAGGAAGTGACCTGTTGCTCACCACGGATGGTGGGTACCTGGTCCTTGGAAGGTCAGGGTCCGACGACGGTGATATAGTCGGCTTTCAGGGCGAAAGTGACCTCTGGCTCCTGAAGTTGGATGCGGCGGGATCCATCGAGTGGCAGCGCTGTCTCGGAGGCACGCTGTTCGACTATGGCACAGCCTTGAAAAATGCCCCGGACGGCGGATCGTTCGTGGCAGGGGTGGTCAATTCCAACGACGGTGATGTAAGCGCACATCATGGAGGGAGTGATGGATGGGTGGTGAAGTTGGATGCATTCGGAGAGATCCTTTGGCAAAGGCCCTTGGGAGGAAGTGGAGCAGACTCGATCGCCGATCTCGTGGTTACGGCAAGTGGCGGTGTCTTGGCCACGGGTGCTACCGACTCGAATGATGGTGATGTGAGCTGCAACCAGGGAGGATCGGATATGTGGGTAATGGAACTGGACCCCGATGGTAACCTGTTATGGCAACGCTGCCTCGGTGGCACCGGTAATGATCAGGGGATGGCATTGACATTGACCTCCGACAACAACATTGTCATCACCGGTTCTACCTTCTCAAACAATGGGGATGTTACAGGCCATCATGGTGAGGAGGATATGTGGTTGGTGTTATTGAGCCCAGCTGGCGATCTCCTTTGGCAGAAGCCGTACGGTGGAAGTGGATCCGAGTATGGCCATGCAGTTGAGGTCCGCCCCGATGGAGGCTTCATCCTGGCTGGCCGGTCCAACTCGACCGATGGTGATGCTTCGGGCAACCAGGGAGATCTGGATGCCTGGGTGATACGTACCGATGGGCTCGGCGAACTGCTGTGGCAGGGTATGTACGGGGGCTCGGGCTTGGACGCAGCGAGCAATATCCTCCCAATGCCCAACGGTGGGTATACCATTATCGGCGATACACGCTCCAATGATGGTGACGTGAGCGGACTTCATGGAATGAGCGACCTGTGGCTCGTGGAATTGGCTGTGGACCCTGTGGTAATTACAAGCCCGTTGGCTCCTTCCATGGTGATGGACGTATTCCCGAACCCCGCCGAAGGAACCCTGTTCATCAGCTTCGCTCTGGACCAGCCCTCACGAGTTTCCCTGTCGTGGTTGGATGGCTTGGGTAAGAAAGTGCGCTCGGAGCAGAGCGGCCTTCTTATCCCTGGTCCACAGCAAGTGGCTGTCAATGCTGAAGATCTTGCGCGGGGTTGTTACTTCCTGCGGATCAATGCTGATGAGCACTCAGCGATGACACGGGTCGTGTTGTGGTGATCGCTTTCACCTTCTGTAGCAGGGAGCAGATCCTACGGGTGGTGGAAGGCCGCAATCATCCATGAGCAGGAAATATTCCTGACGGTAGCAAGACTGACCCCAGAACTATGGGGCCATCTGCAATGCTACTACCACGCATTCCGGTAGGTGCCACTTATCGAGCAGATCGGACCAGTTGTAAAGTGCCCACACTGCAATGCACAGAATGCTGTAGGACCATCCTATGTTTGAGTGATGCCGTTATCTTACTGGCGGCATTGCTGTTTTCGGAGCCCACCCTTACCACACACCCATGCGCGGCATCTTCATCCTCCTGCTCGCTGCTTCTGGTCCCATGATCTGCCTGGCCCAAGGCATTCCGGACATGGAATGGCAGGCCTGTTATGGTGGCAGCGACTTCGAATCGGGCTACAGCATCCAACAGACCACCGATGGTGGTTACATTTTTGCGGGCGAAACGCGGTCCAACGATGGCCAGGTGACCGGATTCCATGGTGATGTCGACGCGTGGGTGGTAAGGACCGATGCGACCGGCACCCTACTTTGGCAGCGAGCCCTGGGAGGCTCCGGCTTCGATATTCCACGCGCGGTGGTCCAAACCTTGGATGGAGGCTTCGTTGTGGCGGGATCATCCGGCTCCACCGATGGGGACCTTGCGGGTGTTGCGAGCACGGGCAGAGGTTGGGTGGTGAAGCTCGATGCAGGTGGTACTATTCAATGGCAGCATCGGTATGGTAGCTCCTCGGAGGACTCGTTCTGGGCAATGGAGCAAACCGCAACCGGAGAATTGCTTCTTGCAGGAATAAGGAACTCAACTACGGAAACGCCTGGCTGTAACCAAGGAGGAACGAACGCTTGGTTGGTAAAACTGGACAGCATGGGCGAAATGCTCTGGGAGCGCTGCTATGGTGGAAGCTCCAGTGAAATATTCCAGGCTCTGAACATCACCGATGATGGCGGATGTATTGCCGCTGGCCGTTCCAGATCCAGCGACGGCGATGTCTCCACCAATAACGGCCTGGAGGACCAATGGGTAGTAAAGATGAGTGAGCAAGGTGATATCGAATGGGAGAAGAGTTTGGGCGGGAGTAACACGGATTGGGCATACGCCGTCAAGGATACCGATGACGGAGGGTACGTGGTTGTTGGTTTCACACGGTCCAGCAATGGCGATGTTGCCGGGCATCATGGTCAGGATGATGTGTGGGTCGTAAGGCTGAGTGCTTCGGGCTCTTTGCTCTGGCAGCGTGCTTTGGGTGGCACAGGCAGGGATTCTGGGCGTGATGTACTTCCCCATGCCGATGGCGGCCTGACCATTGCTGGTTGGACCGAATCCACGGATGGTGATGTCTCACAGCTGGCCGGAGAATCGGATGGCTGGTTGATCCGCCTGGATGCGGATGGAACCCTGCTCTGGGAAAAGACCTTCGGAGGAACGGGTTCGGAGTTGTTCAGTTCCATGATCAGGACCAGCGACGGAGGATTCGCCATCGGCGGCGGGAGCAATTCCAACGATGGAGATGTAAGCGGCCACCACGGTGGAGGTGATCTCTGGTTGGTAAAGCTGGGGGCTGAACCGGTGGGTTTAACAGAGATAACCCGGGGCCCGTTGCTGTCGCTCTTCCCCAATCCGACCACTGGGACCATTGGCATGGAGCTCTCGCTGGCCGAGGCCGCTCCTGTGGGCTTCACTTGGTTCGATGCCAGTGGACGGATGCTCCGTTTGGAAAGTACCGATCACTTTCCGTCCGGCATCCAGCAGATCATACTGAACACCGAGGGCTTGCCTACAGGCCCTTTGTTGCTGCAGATGCAGATCGGTGAACAGCGGCTCATGCGGCGGGTGGTGAAGCTGTAGGAGGTTAGGATAGGCCTGGCAATGGCTGCACGGATCAAAAGGCGTTGGGCGATCGCACAGTGGCTCATGCGCCGTGTTTTTGTGCCTACGGGGATGTTAGCCTTTCAGTGAACGTCCTTTGTGCGACGATACCTTCACCCCTCGCCTTACCTTCAACAGGGCGAACATGCACGACGCCAACCTCCTTTCATCCACCGCCTCAGAACCATGCATTCACTCATGAACCTCTCCCTCCGCCCCATGAACCTCTTCCTGTTATCCATGCTGCTTGTCCTGGGTGGCACGGCCGCTTGCCAAACAGCCAACGGCGACCACGTACTCGCACCTGACGCATACGAAAAGGAACTGACCAGGGACTACGTGCAACTGATCGACGTGCGCACACCGGGCGAGTTCAGCGCTGGCCATATCGAAGGTGCCACGCTCATGGATTGGACCGGTGGGCAATTGGAAGCGGAATGGCAGAGCCTCGACAAGGATCGCCCCGTGATGCTCTATTGTGCTTCCGGTCGTCGCAGCGCTTCGGCAAGTGCATTCCTGCGCAAGAACGGGTTCACGGGCGTATCGGACCTGGCCGGTGGCTTCGGTGCATGGAGCGCCGCTGGCAAACCAGTGGCGAAGTGAACCGGATCGTTGGGTAGGAACCAGGAAAGACGTCCTGCGTTCCACCGATGTGGTCATCTGCATTCGCCCCTGCACCGCGGCTCGGTGACGATCATCACCACACAGGCATGAACGTCACACGATCTTTGTGTCATACCTGAAGACAGACATGAAAGCCAACATGGGATCCACCGACCGCATCATCCGCTTGATCATGGCCGTGGTATTCGCGGTGCTTTACTTCACTGGCGTCGTGGAAGGCACACTGGGTATCGTGCTGCTGGTCCTTGCAGCGGTCTTAGCGCTCACCAGCATTGTAAGTTTCTGCCCGCTCTACGCACCATTCGGGCTCAGCACCTGTCAAAAGAAATGAAGTACACCATCCTCTTCACGTTGATCGGCGTCCTGCTCGGCGCACTTGGTGGTTGGCTCTACTGGAACCACTTCGGATGTACCACAGGGTGCTCCATTACCAGCAGTCCGGTCAACAGCAGCCTTTATGGCGCCTTCATGGGTGGCCTTTTGGTGAACACATTCAAGCGCGACCGCAAGGACCCGGTTCAGTACAACAACACAACTGAATAAGCACACCATGCTCCGCACACTTTTCGGAATGGGTCCCAAGGTGGACCTCACCCAGGTGATCGCCCAAGGGGCCACCATCGTTGATGTCCGCACCCAGGCCGAGTATGCCGAAGGCCACATCCGTGGTTCGCTCCACATCCCCTTGGGTCAATTGAGCCAGAACCTGAACAAGCTTCCCAAGGACAAACCTGTGATCACCTGCTGCAAAAGCGGTGCACGCAGCGGCATGGCCGTGGACGTGTTGAAGGGAGAAGGTTTTGAAGCCTACAATGGTGGCCCCTGGACCAGCCTGAACAACCTGCTGAAGAAGTGATGAAGGAGCGACTGCTACGCAACTGGGACCTGGCACGCGGACTGCGACTGGTACTCGCGGTGGGCTTTCTGGCCGCAGGCATCGCGAACCACGAACCTGTCGCTTATACGGCAGCAGCCTTCTTCGGCATGCAAGCGGTGTTCAACATCGGCTGTTGCGGTGCAGCATGCACACCAGGCCCAGTAAGTTGCACAGCGAAAGGGCCTGCCATTAAAGAGATCACTTACGAAGAGATCCGATGACCATGGAGTCCAAGCCCATGTCCTTCCAGCAACTCATCAACGGCGACAAGCCCGTGTTGGTGGACTTCTTCGCGGAATGGTGCGGCCCCTGCAAGATGATGAAGCCCATCCTCGACGATTTCAAGGGCATGGTGGGCGATCGCGCCACGGTGATCAAGATCGATGTGGACAAGAACCCCGGTGCAGCACAGGCCTACGGTGTGCGCGGCGTGCCCACACTGGCGATCTTCAAGAACGGCACCGTCGTATGGCGCAAGGCCGGGGTGATGAGCGCAGCGCAATTGCAGAGCGCACTAGAGCCCTTCCTTTGAACCTGGCTTCCAAGCTGCGGAAAGGTGCACCTCGATCGAACCGCGCCCCACGGTGACCATGCCCCTCCGTTGCAACTGATGCAGCAAACGCGTGATCACTTCGCGTGGTGAATTCAGCTCCTGAGCGATGTCCTGGTGTGTCGCTTTCAGGATGTGCGCGCCTGTTGCCTGCACCCGTTTCACCAGGTAGTTCCACAGCTGTTCGTCCAGCTTGTGGAAGGCCACCACTTCGATCGTATCCAATAACTCACTGAAGCGCTGGGCCTGGGTATCGCTCACGAAGCGACGCCACTCCGGATACACCATCCATTCGTCCATGTAGCGCGCTGGTATCATGAGCAGTTCGGAATCCTCCTCCACCACCGCACGTACGGAGCTTGTCCGCTTGGAACTACAACAGGTCAGTGACATGGCGCAGGACTCGCCGGGCATGATGTGGTAGAGGAAGCGTTCGCGGCCCTCGCCATCCTGTACCAGGATACGGAGACTGCCTTTTCGGACGATGGGAATGTGGGTGATGGTATCGCCCGCTTCCATCAATACCGCGCCGGCAGGAAGTGCGCGGTGCAATGTTACCGCCTCGAATTCTTGCTGGAGCGCCGGGTCTACGAACATGGGTACATGATCAGGGTGAAAGCCGCTTGGAAGGTATTGCTCCAAGCCGCATCTCGATGGATGGTCATCCATGCGTTGAAATGCATGCCGCACAGATACCAACAACAGGGAATGGGATATCGCCCGGTTCAGGATGTGGATGATCCATCATAACGTGTACTTTGGTCGCGAACTTTAACACATCCAAACCCATGAAGATCATTCGAAAATCCGCCTTTGTTCTTGCGATGAGTTCCCTGGTCGTTTCACAGACCGGCTGCTTCGGAGAGTTCGCACTGGTGCGCAAAGTGTACGACTGGAACGCGGACATTGGAGGCAAGTTCGTGAACACGCTGGTGTTCTACGTGCTCAACATCGTCCCCGTTTACGGCATCGCCGGCTTCATCGATTTCGTCATCCTGAACCTGATCGAGTTCTGGAGTGGCAGCAACCCCATGTCCATGAACGAGGGCGACTACGAGATGCAGTTGACCACGATCGACGGAGTGGAATACAAGATCGAAGCGACCAAGGACACCTTCACCACCACCCAGCTCAGCGGTGAGCAGGCCGGTGAAGTACGCGTGATGAAGTTCGACCGCAGTGAAATGACCTGGGTATACAGCGACAGCAAAGTGTGCGAGCAGCCTGTACTGGGCTTCCTTGATGCACAGGGCGAGAACGTCCGGTTGTACACCGACTTCGGAACCATGGATATGGCCGCTGCCGACCTGAAGGACCAAGACCTGTTGATGGCCAAGCTTGGTGAGTGCAAGGGTGAGGCCATGGCCAGCACCAACTAAGCACCATCCAGACAACTGGAAAAAAAAGGCCCGGCGAGATCGCCGGGCCTTTTTCGTTCGGATAAGAGAACTCTTATTGCCGAGCCACTTCGAGGCGCATCCCTGCCGGGTCCATCAGCAAGCGGTCCAAATGGCCCATAAGCGTGCGCTCGGAGGTGATCAGATGCACGTGGATATTGCTGTCATGGTGGGTGAAAACGGTCTGGTGTTGTGTAGAGAACACGCCGATCAGCTCCACCTTGGCGTCGTTCACCGTAAAATGCTTCTGGCTGGCATGTGCGTCTGATGGTCCATTGATGTTGGTGCCGGGACGAACGTCCATCACATGCGCTATTCCTTCCGAGACCTTCCCCCGCAAGCGGAAGAAGAACGGCATCTCCCGATCGACATACTGCTTGGACAGGAAAGCATCCAGCGAAAGCAGATCGACCACGTCATGACCGAGTGCCACCTCTTCCCACTCCGCTACGTACTGATGCACGAAGAACGGGGCGGACACCTTCTTCTGCTCCTCGACCACCACAGTGCTATCGTTCTCCATATAGGAGATGAAGCTGTGTCCATCGAGCAGGGTGATCTCGCCTTGCAAATATTCCAGAGGACCCAGCCCGTACATACCCGGAACGGCCAGGGAGTCCATGGCGATCAGCCCGGAAAGCTGACCATCCCACATGGTGGCACGCAGTGAACCGGTAGCGTGTACCTGGGCCTTCAGGGGCATTTCAGCCCAAGCCATCACGAACACCAAGCATGTGATGGATCGCCGGCATTCTTGTATCATGGCCGCAGGAAGAAGCAATAATAAGCCTACCCCCCGCTTACCATGTCGGCGGGGTCCACCCACTTGTCAAAGTCCTCAGCGCTCACATGCCCAAGCGCAATGGCGGCCTCCTTCAGCGTGGTACCTTCCTTGTGCGCCTTCTTCGCGATCTCGGCGCTCTTGTAGTAGCCGATGTGTGTGTTAAGACTGGTGACAAGCATCAGCGAGTTCTCCAAATGGCGCTGGATCATCGGGCGGTTGGGTTCGATGCCTTCGGCGCATCTGTCGTTGAAGCTGACGCAAGCCTCTCCGATCAAGCGTGCGCTCTGAAGCACGTTGGCGGCGATCAGCGGCTTGAACACGTTGAGCTCGAAGTGGCCATTGCTGCCACCGATGCTCACGGCCACGTCGTTGCCCATCACTTGCGCGCAGACCATGGTGAGCGCTTCGGGCTGGGTGGGGTTCACCTTGCCGGGCATGATGCTGGAGCCGGGCTCGTTGTCGGGGATGACCAGCTCGCCGATGCCACTGCGCGGACCGCTGCTGAGCATGCGGATGTCGTTGCCGATCTTCATCAGTGAAACGGCAAGACGCTTCAGCGCACCGCTCAATTCCACCATGGCATCGTGTGCGGCGAGTGCTTCGAACTTATTGGGTGCGGTAACGAAAGGAAGCCCGGTAAGCTCGGCGATCTTCTTCGCTACCAACACACTGTAACCCTTGGGTGCGTTGAGGCCGGTACCAACGGCGGTGCCACCCAACGCCAATTCGCGGACCATCACCAATGCATTGTCCACGGCGCGGAGGCCATTGTCCAACTGCTGCACGTAGCCACCGAACTGCTGGCCTACAGTGAGCGGTGTGGCATCCATGAAGTGGGTCCGGCCGGTCTTCACAATGTCCTTGAATGCCTCGGACTTTTTCGCCAGCGTATCGCGAAGCTTCTTCACGCCGGGGATGGTCACTTCCACCGTGAGCTTGTATGCCGCGATGTGCATGGCCGTGGGGAAGGTGTCGTTGCTGCTCTGGCTCTTGTTTACGTCGTCGTTCGGGTTGAGCGCTTTCTCCGTGTCCGTGAGCTGGCCGCCGTTGAGCACATGTGCGCGGTAGGCCACCACTTCGTTCACGTTCATGTTGCTCTGCGTGCCGCTGCCGGTCTGCCAGATCACCAACGGGAACTGGTCGTCCAAGGCGCCTGTCAGGATCTCATCGCAGACCTTGCCGATCAAGTCGCACTTGTCCTGTGGCAGTTTGCCCAGCTCAAGATTGGTGAGGGCAGCGGCTTTCTTCAGATAGGCGAAGGCGTGCACGATCTCCCGCGGCATGCTGCCCGGCGGCCCGATCCTGAAATTGTTGCGACTGCGCTCGGTCTGTGCGCCCCAGTATTTGTCGGCGGGTACTTTCACCTCGCCCATGGTGTCTTTTTCGATGCGGTAGTTCATTGGGGTATGGTTGGGGCGGGAAATTTCCCGCCCGTACATGCGGTCAAAGTAGATCTTCGATGTTCTCGGTAGGTCGGCCGATCACCGCCTTGTGATCCCTTACGATGATGGGGCGTTCGATCAGCACGGGATGCTCGCGCATCACCTTGATCCACTCGTGGTCGTTCAGCTTCAGGGTTTTATACTTGTCCTTGTAGATGGCTTCGCCCTTGCGCAGCAGTTGCTCCGGCTTGATACCGAGCTTCATCACCAGCATTTCCAAGTCGCGCACTGCGGGCACCTCCTTCAGGTACTCCACGACCTTCGGCTCGATGCCTTTGTCGCGCAACAGTTGCAGGGCCTGACGGCTCTTGGTGCAGCGGGGGTTGTGGTAGATGGTCCAGGCAGGCATGGTGGTCGGGGCGGTGGCTCCGGGCGGATCATGATCCGCCCCTACGCCACCTTCTGGCTTTGTCCGTGTTGCATCAGGAAGGCTTTCAGGAAGCCGTCGATCTCACCGTTCAGGACATCGTCCACGTTGCTGGTCTCGTGTTCGGTGCGCACGTCCTTCACCAGTTTGTAGGGCTGGAGCACGTAGTTGCGGATCTGGCTTCCCCATTCGATCTTCTTCTTGCCGGCCTCGATGTCGCTTCGTTTGCTGCGGCGCTTCTCCAGTTCCGCTTCATACAACTGGCTCTTCAAAAGTTGCAGTGCCTTGTTCTTGTTGTCCAGCTGGCTGCGCGTCTCGGTGTTCTCGATGATGATGCCACTGGGCGCGTGCTTCAGGCGAACACCGGTCTCCACCTTGTTCACGTTCTGGCCACCGGCACCGCCGCTTCGGAAGGTATCCCAGGTAATGTCCGCCGGATTGATGTCGATCTCGATGGTCTCGTCGACCAATGGATACACGTACACACTCACGAAGCTGGTGTGTCGACGAGCCTGGCTATCATATGGACTGATGCGTACCAGACGGTGCACACCGTTCTCTCCCTTCAGCATCCCGAAGGCGAACTCACCATCCACCTCGATGGTGGCCTGCTTGATGCCTGCGGATTCACCGTCCTGGTAATCGAGCACCTTGACCGAATGATCGTTCTTGTCCGCCCACATACGGTACATGCGCAGGAGCATCAGGGCCCAGTCGTTGCTCTCGGTACCTCCTGCTCCGCTGGTGATCTGCACCACGGCGCTCAACGGATCCTCCTCGGCACTGAGCATGTTCTTGAACTCCAGTTCCTCCAAAGCCTCCGTAGCCTTCTGGAACTGGGCGTCCAGCTCTTCCTCGCTCACCTCCTTCGCCTTGAAGAACTCGAAGGTCACCACGGCATCGTCCACCTCGCGCTTCACGTTGTTGTACAGGTCCACCCAGCGTTTCAGTTCGCGGATCTTGTGCATCACCAGTTGCGCCTTCTTCTGGTCGTTCCAGAAGTCAGGGTCCTGGGTGTACTTCTCCTCTTCGAGGATGCGACCGCGCTTTTCCTCGATGTCGAGGTAGCCTTTCAGCGCATCGATACGCTCGCTGAGGTTGTCGATCTTGTCAATGGTGATCATGCCGCTGTTGCCATCCACGGATGGGGCCGCAAAAGTACGGCGCTAGCATCCTCAACGATGAGCAGGAAATTGTAGGCCTCAGTCGGCCAATGCAGTCAGGGCCGCTTCGATGCCGTCCGCTGGAAAACCCTTGCCCAGGAAGTAGCGGAACACCTTCTGCCTGCGCACATATGGATCTACTTCATGTACACGCTCCCAGCGCCTGGCCACGGCCATCATCAGTGCTTCACGGTATTCGTCCTCGGCGATGGACTTCATGCCCAGCCTGATGCAAGGCTCGGAAACCCGCTTGGCTTTCAGTGCCTGCTCGATCTTCCTCAGCCCCCAGCCTTTCTGCCTGAACTTGCTGACAGCAAAGTGCTCCGCGAATCGCGCCTCGTTCAGGAATCCCTCTCCGATCAACTGTGAAATGATGCCCTCGACATCCTTGGCTGGCACCTCCCACGTGAAGAGCTTGTTGCGCACTTCCTGCTGACAGCGTTCCTGCCGAGCGCAGTAAGCGCGGGCTTTGGCAAGGGCTTCGGGGAGGCTGGAAAGACGGGGCATGCCGTGGAGTAGCACGAACGTACGGGCAGTACGATCATTCAAAGGTGCCCCCTACACCGGCACCTCGTTCCCTTCCCCGTCCTGCACGTTGTAAGAGAGGTACTGCAGGCTGCCCTCGGGCACCACCTTCACCCACTTGCGCCAACGCATCCACCACTTGTGCTGGACACTGGGCAGGCCTTTGGTGAGGAATGCGTGAATGAAGGGATGGACATGCAGCGACAAGCCTGACATGTCCTTCTCGGTCATCAGGTAGTTGAGCGCATTCTCGATCTGATCGATGATGAGCACCGGTGCCTGCACTTCTCCAGTGCCTGCGCAGGTGGGGCAACTCTCGCTGGTGTCGATCTCCGTTTCGGGACGCACGCGCTGGCGGGTGAGCTCGATGACCCCGAAGCGGCTCGGTGGCAACACATTGTGCTTGGCCTTGTCATCGGCCATGGCGTCCTTCAGCGCCTTGTGCAGGATGCGCCGGTTCTCCGGTTCATAGAGGTCCACGAAATCGATGGCGATGATCCCGCCCATGTCCCGCAGGCGCAGCAGGCGTGCGATCTCATTGGCCGCTTCGATGTTCAGGTCGAGCACATTGGTCTCCTGGTCCTTCTTGCCAGCTCCCTTGCGGCTGCCGCTGTTCACGTCGATGACGTGCATGGCCTCGGTCTTCTCGATGATGAGGCTGGCGCCACTGGGCAACATCACCTGCCGTCCGAAGGCCTGCTTGATCTGCTTGTTGATCCCGAAATTGTCGAAGATGTCGAGCTTGCCCTTGTAGTGCTTGACGATCCCCTTCTTCTCCGGTGCGATCTTCTCCAGGCTCTGCACGATCTCCTCGGCGAGGAGTTCATCATCCACATGGATGCTGGTGAAGTTCTTGTTAAGTAGATCGCGCATGATGGCGTTCGTGCGATCCAACTCGCCGAGCACCTTCTTCGGAGGAATGGCGTTGCGCAGGTTGTGGAACATCACATCCCACCGGGAAAGCAGCGTGCGCAGATCGGCTTCGAGGTCCTCGGTCTTCTTGTGTTCGGCGTTGGTGCGGATGATGACCCCGAAGTTCGCCGGGCGTATCTCCTGCATGAGACGCTTGAGGCGTGAGCGCTCTTCCTCATCCTTGATCCGTGATGAGATGCTGACCTTGTTGATGAAGGGCACCAACACCATGTAACGGCCTGCCAGGGTGACCTCAGCCGTAAGCCGCGGGCCCTTGGTACTGATGGGCTCCTTGGCGATCTGGACCAGGATGCTCTGACTGGCGCTCAGCACATCGGCCAGTTTGCCATCCTTGGTGATGTCGGTATCGACCTTCCAGCTATCCAGGCTGGAGGTCTTGGTATTGCCACTGACCGCCGCCTTGGTGAACTTGTAGGAATTGCGGTACTGGGGACCGAGGTCGAAGTAATGCAGGAACGCATCCTTCTCGTGTCCGACATCCACGAAAGCGGCATTCAGGCTGGGCGCCACCTTGCGGACCTTGGCCAGATGGATGTCGCCTACGGAGAATCCACGGTCGGTCTTTTCCCGGTGGAGTTCGGACAATAGTTTGTCCTTGACCAGGGCGATGGCCACCTCCGATGGACCCGAACGGATGACCAGGTCGATATTCACTCGATGTTACGCGTTGGAATGGAAGAATAAGATGCCTGTCATGGCACCGTTCATCTGGCCATGCGCGCCCATGGGAACGTTGTCCCATGGGCCACACAGCGTCAAGGCGAGGAAGGACCTAGCGGTTCTTCTTCTTGTGCCTGTTCTTCCGCAAGCGCTTTTTGCGCTTGTGCGTGGCCATCTTGTGCCTCTTACGTTTCTTTCCGCACGGCATGGTGCTCAGGGTTTATCGTGTTCAAGTTCGTTCAGAAAGCGCTCCACCCCATGTAGGATGGCCGTGTCCTGTGTCAATGTAGTATACTTCCGAAGGCTGGCAATGGCCTTGTCGGTGCTGTCCAAAGTGGCATAGGTACGTCCCAGATAGAACCAGACGTCGGGGAATCCCTCTTCATCCAGCTCGGCGACCTTGAGAAAGCGCTCCAACGCCTTGTCGTACTGTCCGCTTTGTACTGAGAACAGTCCCAGGTGCCAATGGATCTCGGCATTGTCCGGTTCCTCGGCGAGCATCTCACGCAGCATCATGATGCCACGCATGGGCTCCGAACCGTTCACAAGCGCCACTGCCTCGGCCAGTTTGACCTTTTCGGCGGGCATGCGAGCGGCCTCCTTCTTTTCGGAAGGGATCCGGGGTGCCATCAACAAAAGAACGATCAGTAACAACCCGCCGGAGAGGGCGAACAACTGAGGTTTGCCGAACCCCATCATTGCTTGGTGCCTCCGGGCCGGTTCTTCACCTTGTCAACGAAGACATCGGCAGGCTTGAAGGCCGGCACATCGTGCGCCGGTATGATGATGGTGGTGTTGCGGGCCAGGATCCTTCCGGTCTTCTGGGCCCTGTGCTTCACCACGAAACTCCCGAATCCACGCAGGTGTACATTCTCACCCTTTTCCAGGCTGCTCTTCACCTCCTCCATCAAGGCTTCCACGGTGACCAGCACGACACTGCGTTCCACACCTGTACGCTTGGCGATCATGCTGACCAGTTCTGCCTTTGTCATTACCCTTTGTGCATTTGGGGCCGCAAAGATAGGTTTCCGATCGATCCGCGCAACCGATCTTTGTGCCTGTATGTCAAGCGCTTCATGGTTCAGCCGGGCAATTCTGCCCTGGTACCGCGAGAACGCCCGCCCATTGCCGTGGCGTGCAACCCGCGATCCCTACCGTATCTGGCTCAGCGAAGTAATACTCCAGCAGACCCGGGTTGACCAGGGTTCGGCCTACTGGCATCGCTTCGTGGAACGATACCCCACCGTGGAGCAACTGGCAGCCGCCCCCGAGGATGCCGTGCTCCGGCTGTGGCAGGGGCTGGGCTACTACACCCGGGCTCGGAACCTGCTACTTGCGGCGCGCCAGGTGGTGGATCAACATGCCGGGTGTTTCCCTGATGACTTCGATGCACTGAAGGAACTGAAGGGCATAGGCGATTACACTGCGGCGGCCATTGCATCGATCGCGTTCAACAGGCCCGAACCCGTGGTGGATGGGAACGTGTACCGGGTCCTCTCCCGGGTATTCGGCATCAGCACCCCGATCGACAGTACCCTGGGCAGGCGGGAGTTCCGGGAACTCGCAGGTGTACTGATCGACCGGGAAGCGCCGGGAGATCATAATCAAGCGGTGATGGAGCTGGGCGCCATGGTCTGCAAACCGGTCGCACCGGACTGTGGAACATGTCCACTGACGTCCAGATGCGTCGCGCGATCCAGCGGTCACATTTCCGAATTGCCGGTCAAAGTGGGCCGGACCGCTGTTCGGGAACGGCACTTCAACTACCTGTACATTCCCGTGGATGGAGGCTTCTACCTGCGCAAGCGGGTCGAGCGTGATATCTGGCAGGGATTGTACGAGCTGCCCTTGCTCGAAACATTGCGCCCGGCCTCGGAAAAACGCCTCCAGAAGGATCTGGAAAAGCTCGGAGGTGGCGGCTTATGCCTGAAGCAACGTTCTCAGGAAGTGATACATCTGCTGACGCACCAGCGCATCAAAACGGTCTTTTGGAAGGTGGAAGCAAGATCGGACCATCGGCCTCCGGATGATTGGCTTCTGGTGCGCTTCGATGCCTTGGACCACCACGCCCTGCCACGTCCGATCGAGCGGTACTTGGGGACCATGGCCACCGCGAAAATGCGGTGAACGATGCGTTATCTTTGGCCGGCACACGAACATTTGAGACCATGGCTGGAGTGAACAAAGTGATCTTGATCGGTAACCTGGGTGCCGATCCCGAAGTACGCCACTTGCAGAACGGTGCCAGTGTTGCCAATTTTCGCATCGCCACAAGTGAGACCTATAAGGACAAACAAACCGGCGAAAAACGTGAACAGACCGAGTGGCATAGCCTTGTAGCATGGCGCGGCCTGGCTGAGATCGCCGAAAAGTACCTGCGCAAAGGCAGCAAGATCTATGTGGAGGGGAAGTTGCGCACCCGGCAATGGCAGGACAAGGATGGGATCACGCGTTACTCCACGGAAGTGCATGTGGACGAGTTGACCATGCTGGACCGCGCCACCGGTGATGGTGCCATGGCCGCCAGACAGGATCATACAACTGAACAACGGTCCGCCCCGGTGGCACAAGCTGCTGGCGGTTCCACGGAGGATGACCTCCCGTTCTGAAACTGCCAGGCATCTCCTGCTGATCCCTGCCGATCGCTGATTTGGAGCCCCCGTCCGCATATATCGTTCTGACAGCCCTGTTCCAGGCTCCCGACCTGCCCACCATCCTCGCCTTGGTGGTGGTGGCCTTGCTGCTTATTGCCTCGGCCGCGATGTCCTCGAGCGAGGTGGCGCTGTTCTCCTTGAACCCGACCCAATTGCGAGATCTCAAAGAGCGCGGCGGTGTAAAGGGCGGGCGTGTGCTCGACCTGCTGAACAAGCCACGGAGGTTGCTGGCCACCATTCTGATCGCCAACAACTTCGTGAACGTGGGCGTGGTCATTCTTTCGGTATTCGCTCTATCGGGGATCATCGACACCACTAGCATGTCCCTATATGTCCTGTTCGCTGTGGAGGTCGTCTCAGTGACCTTCATATTGCTGTTGGTCGGCGAGGTGATCCCCAAGGTGTACGCCACTACCAACCCTGTGCGCGTTGCACTGTCCATGTCATCTCCCCTGCTGGCACTGCGTTGGTTCTTCAGCCCGCTGAGCGAGGTCATGGTAAGAAGTACCACGTTCATCGAGAAGCGTTACCGGCGCAACAGCGGGGCCAACATATCCGTGGATACCCTGGGGCATGCGTTGGACCTGACACAGGACACGGAGACCACCGCCGAGGAGCAGCGTATCCTCCGTGGAATCGTGAAATTCGGCAATATGGAGGTGAAGCAGGTGA
>JBGTIB010000012.1:0-24490 GCA_041745875.1 Flavobacteriales bacterium
ATCGACTTCATCCTGCAAACACAGGGCAAGAGCCTGCGCCACGCGCTGGAAAGCTGGCAGGGCCGCATGAACGGCAACCTCTACGGCGACCTCAGCTGGCACATGGCCGTCACCGACTTCAACGACAGCACCAAGGCCGAAGTGAAGGAGATGATCGAGGAGGAAGGCATCACCAGCTTCAAGACCTTCATGGCGTACAAGGGCGCGCTCATGATCGACGACCGCCAGATGGTGGGCCTGATGCAGGAGGTGAAGCAGCACGGCGGCATGGTGATCGTACACGCCACCAACGGTGACATGATCGACTTCCTGGTGGAGAAACACCGCAGCGAAGGCAAGCTCTCACCGCTGTACCACTATCTCAGTCAGCCCGAGATCACCGAGGCCGAGGCCAGTCACCGTTTCTGCGACATGGCCAGCTACACGGGCGTGCCCGCGTACATCGTACACCTCACCTGCGAAGGCGCGCTCAACGCCGTGCGCGATGCCGCGCGCCGGGGCCAGCGTGTGCTCGCTGAGACCTGCATCCAATACCTGTTGCTCGATGCCTCGCTCTACGAACGTGCCGATGGCGCCAAGTGGGTGATGAGCCCGCCGCTGCGCGAGAAGAAGGATCAGGTGCAGCTGTGGGCCGGCATCGAGCAGGGCAGCATACAAGTGGTGGCCACGGACCATTGCCCGTTCACTTGGGAGAAGAAGCTTCTCGGAAAGGACGATTTCTCCAAGATCCCCAACGGCCACCCCGCCATCGAGCACCGCATGGAACTGCTCTTCAGCGAAGGCGTGAATAAGAAGCGCATCAGCGTCAACAAATTCGTGGAGGTCACCGCCACCAACCCCGCGAAGATCTTCGGCATGTTCCCGCGCAAAGGCACCATCGGCATCGGCAGCGACGCGGACATCATCCTGCTCGACCCCAACGAACGCCACACTCTCAGAGCCAAGACCCACCACATGAACGTGGACTACAGCGGCTACGAGGGCATGCAACTCACCGGCAAGGTGAAGACCACCATCCTGCGTGGCCAGGTAGCGGTACACAACGGTGAAGTGCGGATCAAGAAAGGGTATGGAAGATTCGTGAAGCGGAACAAGGTTTCTGGAATGCTATGAGAATTGTTGATTCCGGGATTGGCTGATTTGGGCGTGCCCCTCGCAAAGCCTCGGGTCGCGCTCTTCGTTGCAAGTCCTCGCTCGTTCCTCGCTCCGGGCTTTCCACTGCGATCGCTCACGCGGCTACTTCAGTTCGATTGCTTTCCAGCATCTGGAAGCAGTTCCTTAATGAGGTCCGGCTGATCGATCTTCCACCAATCTTCAGTGTCACTTTCTGGTTTGATGTAATCATGCAAACCTACAAGACCGAGCAATTCGATGGGATTGTCGGCAAGGAACATGAACCCATCCTTTTCGGCGATCCAATTCTCGGCAGGCAGTTCAAATCGGAGTTTAAATCCCCGCCTCTTTAGGATGACCAAGCACGTGTTATAGACGTTCAAATAGGAACTGAGCATGCGACTTGGACTTCAGAGTGGCAGACAACGTTCGTTACAAGGAGGGCTAAGGTAGCGTCAGTTGCGTGAGGGATAGGAGCGGCACCCCGCACCCCGAGGCTTTGCGAGGGGGAGGAGTACAGCGGATAGCCCGACGGTGAGGCTTTGCGAGCCGGCACGCCCTAACAACCACATTGCTCGTTACCTTGGCGATCGTCCACGCACAAACCCAGCCCGCGTTGTCCGTTGTCCGTTGTCCGTCGTGATGGTCGGGCGCCTGCGCCAAAGCGCTCCGGCGACGGCGCGCAGCCGGACAACTGACAACCGACAACCGACAACCGACAACCGATCCCACCCATGCCACGCAAGATCAAGAGCGGCCTTATCCAGATGAGCCTTCCGAAGACGGAGGGCGAGGGCACCATACCGGAGATCATCGATGCGATGGTGCAGAAGCACATTCCGTTCATCGAGAAGGCCGGTGAAGCAGGCGTGCAGATCCTGTGTTTGCAGGAGATCTTCAACACGCCGTACTTCTGTCCGGGCCAGGACCGCAAATGGTACGAGAGCGCGGAGAGCGTGCCCGGCCCCACCACGGAGCTGATGGCGCAGTACGCGAAGAAGTACAACATGGTGATCATCGTTCCGATCTACGAGAAGGAACAGGCCGGCGTTTTGTACAACACTGCTGCGGTGATCGACGCGGACGGTACCTACCTCGGCAAGTACCGCAAGAACCACATCCCGCACACCAGCGGCTTTTGGGAGAAGTTCTTCTTCAAGCCCGGCAACCTGGGCTATCCGGTGTTCCAGACGAAGTATGCGAAGGTGGGCGTGTACATCTGCTACGACCGCCACTTCCCCGATGGTGCGCGTTGCCTTGGATTGAACGGTGCGGAGATCGTGTACAACCCGAGCGCCACCGTGGCTGGTCTCAGCGAATACCTGTGGAAGCTTGAGCAACCCGCGCATGCCGCGGCCAACGGCTACTTCATGGGGTGCATCAACCGCGTGGGGGAGGAGAAGCCCTGGAACCTCGGCAAGTTCTATGGGCAGAGCTACTTCGTGGATCCCCGCGGCCAGATCTTCGCACAAGCCTCACGCGATGACGATGAACTGCTCGTCGCGGAATTCGACCTGGACATGATCGAAGAGGTGCGGAGCACGTGGCAGTTCTTCAGGGATCGGAGGCCGGAGACGTACGGGAAGATCGTGGAACTTTGAGAGTAGAATGCGCTGCTGGCTTATAGCTATTGGCTGCTGGCAATGCGCGTGTAGATAAGTGATGGTCAGCCAATAGCCAGAAGCCAAGAGCCAGAAGCGCATTCAA
The DNA here is from genome assembly GCA_041745875.1 of Flavobacteriales bacterium. Classification (GTDB taxonomy): domain Bacteria; phylum Bacteroidota; class Bacteroidia; order Flavobacteriales_F; family PHOS-HE28; genus PHOS-HE28. The sequence goes on from JBGTIB010000012.1 coordinate 2,821, forward strand.
GCATTCCCATGGCAGAATACAAACGACCCACCACCGAAGCCGAGTTCGCGGCCAACTTCCATCCGAAGAAGCCCTTGATGAGCGACACGGAAGCGTATTACGAGAGTTCTCGCTGCCTCTACTGCTACGATGCACCGTGCATCAACGCGTGCCCCACAGGGATCGACATCCCGCTCTTCATTCGGCAGATCAACAGCGACAACAAGGAGGGTGCTGCGAAAACGATCTACGAGAGCAACTGGATGGGCCATGCCTGTGGCAATGTCTGTCCTACCGAAGAGCTCTGCGAAGGCGCGTGCGTGTACAACCACAGCGATGTGAAGCCCATAGAGATCGGTCGATTGCAGTCGCATGCCACGGAACAGGTTATCCGCACGAAGAAGAAGCTCTTCATCACCGGCAAGTCAACGGGCAAGAAGGTGGCGGTGATCGGTGCTGGACCGGCTGGGATCTCGGCGGCGTGCGAGCTGCGCATGCTCGGCCATGCGGTTGATGTGTACGAGGCGAAAGCCAAGCCCAGCGGCCTCTGTGTCTATGGCGTCGCGCCTTACAAGCTCACCAACGAGCAGGCGGTGGACGAGGTCGGATACCTCCAGGACCAGTTCGGATTCAGCCTTCACTACAACAAGCCCATTGCCGGCAAGGCCGACTTCGACAAGCTGGACAAGGACTACGACGCGATCTTCATCGGCATCGGGCTGGGCGGCACTTCAACACTCGGAATCCACGGCGAGGACAAGAAGGGCGTGATGGGCGCGCTGGAGTTCGTAGAAGAGCTGCGCCTGAAGCACCACAAGACAACGGTTGGTAACAGGGTGATCGTGCTCGGAGGTGGTAACACGGCCATGGATGCCGCGAGCGAAAGCTGTCGCATGGGTGCGGAAAGCGTGATCATCGCCTACCGTCGCGGGCCCGAAGAGATGGGGGCTTACAGCTTCGAGTTCGACCTGGCGAAGAAGAGCGGAGCGAAGGCCTTGTTCAATGTGACGCCAGTGGAATTCATGGGCCCCACCTCCGCTGAAGCTTCGGCGGGCAAGAATGGGTCCGTGACGGGTGTGAAGTTCATCCGCAACAAGGCGGCCTATGGCAAGATCGAAGCGATCCCCGGAAGCGAGTTCGTGGAGCCTTGTGACATGGTGCTGATGGGCACCGGTCAGGGCAAACAGGTGGAGTTGCTCGAACAGATCGCTGGTCTGGAGCTGGACAAGAAGGGCCGGATACTCGACAACCGTGGCCGCATCGTGGTGAACGAACATTACCAGACCGACAACCCGAAGTATTTCGCCGCAGGAGATGCGGTGAATGGCGGGGTGGAGGTGGTGAACGCGGCGGCGGAGGCGAAGCGAGCCGCGCATGGGATCAATGCGTACTTGAAGAACGGGCATTGAGCGGTTGTACATTTGGTGAACACACAGGAACCATGCAACTCACCGCGATCATCGAGCGCTCACCGGATGGCTGGCTCGTAGGGCAACTGGAGGAACTCCCGGAAGTGATCTCCCAAGGACGCACGCAGGAGGAACTGATGGAGAACCTTCGGGACGCGATGGAGCAGCTCTTCCTTGCGAACAAGCAGCAGGCAGCAGTGGACCATGCAGGACGCGATATCTCCAGGGCGGAATTGAAAGTCGCCTGAATGAAGCGTCTCGTACTGATCAAGCACTTGGAAAGTCACGGGTGTGTGCTGATGCGGGAAGGCGGCAACCACGCGATATGGTTCAACCCAGCGAACAAGAAGCGAACAGCGGTGGGCAGGCACCGTGAACTGGCTGATCTGCTCTGTGAAAAGATCTGCAAGCAACTGGACATTCCTCCGGTGAAGTGATCGACGCGAAGGAACACGGAGGCACAAATACCTGGATCAACTGATCGACACGAACATGGCCGACCTCAGAACCAACCTCGCCGGCATCAAGAGCCCGAACCCTTTCTGGCTTGCATCCGCGCCGCCCACCAACAGCGGCTACCAGATCATGAAGGCCTTCGATGCGGGCTGGGGTGGCGCCGTGTGGAAGACCCTCGGTGTGCCGGTGGTGAACGTGAGCAGCCGCTACGGCAGCGTGAACTACCGCGACAAGCGCATGGTGGGCTTCAACAACATTGAACTCATCACCGACCGGCCGCTGAAGGACAACCTGCGCGAGATCACAGAAGTGAAGAAGCGCTTCCCGGACCACGCCGTGATCGCCTCGTTGATGGTGGAGACGCGCGAGGAGTGGCATCAGATCGTTCGCGACGTGGAGAACGCCGGTTCCGACGGCATCGAGCTGAACTTCGGTTGTCCGCATGGCATGTGCGAGCGCGGCATGGGCAGCGCGGTGGGGCAGGAGCCCAAGGTGTTGCAGATGATCGTGGAGTGGGTGAAGGAAGTCGCCAAGATCCCCGTGATCGTGAAACTCACGCCTAACATCTCGGACATCACGCGGCCAGCGCTGGCGGCGCGTGCAGGGGGCGGTGATGCGATCTCGCTGATCAACACCATCCAGAGTATTGTCGGTGTGGACATCGACCAGTTCGTGCCCTACCCGATCGTGGATGGCAAGAGCACCAACGGCGGCTACTGCGGCCCGGCCGTGAAGCCCATCGCATTGAACATGGTGAAGAACTGTGCACAACACCCCGATGTGAACCTGCCCATCAGCGGCATCGGGGGCGTAGAGAACTGGCGCGACGCGGTCGAGTTCATCCTGCTGGGCGCCACTACCGTTCAGGTCTGTACCGCTGTGATGCACTTCGGCTTCGGCATCATCCGCGAGATCCTGCCGGGCATCGAGCGCTACATGGACGAGAAGGGCTTCAAAACGATCGAGGATTTCCGTGGCAAGGCGCTGCCGAACATCAAGCATTGGGAGGACCTCAACCTGAAGTACAAGGTCGTCGCGAACATCAACGAGAGCAAGTGCATCGGCTGCCAGCTCTGCTACACCGCCTGTGAGGATGGCGCGCACCAGGCCATTGCCCTAAGCAACGATCCCGCGAACCGCATCCCCAGTATCATCGATGAGAACTGCGTGGGCTGCAACCTCTGCTCGCTGGTCTGCCCAGTGGAAGAGTGCATCACCATGGAGCGCCGTGATGATGGCAAGGAACATCTGACTTGGGGCGAGCGCACCGCCGCAGGCAATATTCCGAAGACCTTTGATGATCCGTTGGCTGGTGGACTACATCATTGGGTGCCGGAACCGGCGGAGGCATTGACGAAGAAGAAGCCGCGGCACTACAAAGGCTAGAGGAGCTTTACCTTTGAAACGCGATGAACACACCGGAGATCCTTGCCGAGATCAAGCGCCGTGTGTTGGCTGTTGATCCGAAAGCGGAGGTGATACTCTACGGGTCGTACGCCCGAGGTGAACAGGGCCCGGGGTCGGATATCGACCTGTTGATCCTTTTGGAAGCTGAGCAACTGACCTATGAGGCCAAGAGGAACATCAAGTCACCGCTCTTCGACATCGAGTTGCAACAGGGCATCATGGTATCTCCGGTCGTGATGACACGGACCAACTGGACCGGTCAGCACCGTGGCACATTGTTGTACCGCGAGATAGAACGTGACGGCCGTACACTATGATCAACGGTGAGAGCAGAAGGTTGGTTGAGCGCCGGTTGAAACGGGCATATGAGACTGTGGAGGAAGCACACCTGATGGCTGAGCATGGCCGTTGGAACACCGCTGTCAATAGACTTTACTACGCGGTCTTCTATGCCGCTCATGCTTACCTGGCCGCACATGGGCAGGTGGCGAAAACGCATAAAGGCACGCGTTTGGCGTTCGGGGCCTTGGTACATTCGCAAGGGAAGATAGCCGATGAGGTACTGAAGATCTATCATGAACTCGTCACAGAACGGGACAATGCGGACTATGGCTTCTTCATGGATATGGAGAAAGAGCAGGTCATGCCGCTGTTCGAGCCGGTACGCGCTCTGATCAGCGCTATTGAGCGCACATTGGCTGAGCAACAATTTCCTGCTGATCCGGACCTCTTCATGCAAGCCGCCATCGCCGAAGCCCGCCTGGGCCGGTCAGAAGGCGGCATTCCCATAGGCAGCGTACTGGTGCGCGATGGCCAGATCATTGCCCGGGGCCACAACAAGCGTGTGCAGGAGAAGAACCCCATCCTGCACGGCGAGATGGACTGCCTGAATAACGCGGGCCGCATCGGCAGCTACAAGGGCACCACGATCTACTCCACCCTAATGCCGTGTTACATGTGCGCGGGCACCATCGTGCAGTTCAAGATCAAGAAGGTGATCGTGGGCGAGAGCCGCACCTTCGCTGGTGCGCGTGCTTTCATGGAAAATCACGGGGTGGAGGTGATCGACCTGGACCTGCCGGAGTGCGTGCAGATGATGGGGGAGTTCATCGCTGCGGAACCCGAGCTCTGGAACGAGGATATCGGGGAGTAGCTCTTTGGAACGCAGATGACGCTGATCGTTATGATCTCCGCATATCTGATCTACGCACTATCCGCGTTCATCCGTTCGATCTGCGTCATCTGCGTTCCAAATGAAGGAGCGGCGATGTCTATCAGATCACCTGATCGATCATGATCCCTTCCGCACACTTAAAGTGCCCCAGCGGACAGGCCTTGTGCCCGTGCAGCCCGCACGGCCGGCAATCCAGCTTCTCTGTCGTTTCCACCACACGCCCATTCTCCCGCAGCGGACCGAAACCGAACGCTGGCACAGTGCTGCAGAACACGGCGGTAACCGGGGCGTTCATCGCGCTGGCGATGTGCAGTGGCGCGCTGTCGTTGACATAATTCATGGTGGCGCCTTCCATTAGTGCGGCACTGTCCAGCAGGCTCAGTTCCTCGGCCAGCACAATACCGCGACCGGCGGCCCTTGCGATCCGGGTACACAACGCATGGTCGCTCGGCGCTCCGATCAGGAACACATGCAGGTCGGTGGACAGGGAATTGATCAGTTCCACCCACTTGCCCTCCGGCCATTGTTTGGTGAACCACACGCTGGCTGGTGCGATGGTAACGAAGTGCCCCTGACCTTCGGTGTGTTGGAACACCAGATGTTCTGCGTTCGCTCGCGCCTGAGGGGTGGGGTAGAGGCGGGGCGTGGGACGCGATCCATCCGTGAGGTGTGCGATCAAGTCATTCAAGCGGTCCACTTCGTGGCGGCCATCGCCAATGGTGTGCTTCACTGTGCGCGAGAACAGGAAGCTCAGCGGGTTCTTGTCGTAACCGATCTTCTCTTTCCCCCTGGCCAACACCGTCATCAGGCCCGTGCTGAAGAAGCGCTGTGCGTTGATGATATGATCGTAGTCCGTCTTACGCAGTTCACCGATCAGGCGGAACAGCGAGTTGGTCTTGCCCTGGCGTTTGTCCCACACGAATAGGTGCCGCAGGAACGGATGCGTATGGTTGGTGATCGCGCTGGTATGTCGACCCTGAGGGTCGACGCTGCCGGTGCGTGCCGCACCGGCAGTGCCTGTGCCGAACAGTCCCTCATTCCCCCTGCGCACCACCAGGTCGATCTGGGCATCGGGATAGAAGGCGTGCAGTTTCTCCAAAATGCTCGTCACCAGCACGGCATCGCCGAGGAAGGCGGTCTGGATGACGAGGAACTGCTTCACGGACTATTCCTCCTTCAGGGTGATCAATACCTTGTCGATCCGGTGCCCATCCATGTCGACCACTTCACCAAGGAAGCGCAGGTCCACCAATCGTTCGCCGGTCGTGGGGATGTGTTCCAGCTTGCTCAGGAAGTAGCCCGCCACAGTGGCATAGCTCGAGACATCCTCCTCCATGATCTCCTGCCCCAGTCGCTGGTTCAGATCGCCCACCAGTACTTGTCCACCCACCAACCAGGACCCGTCCTCGCGCCGAGTGATCTCATCCACGCCTGGTTCATCCTCGTCGGGCAGATCACCCACGATGGCCTCGGTCAGATCGTGCAGGGTGATCACCCCTTCGAACTGTCCGTGCTCGTCCACCACGAGGGCGATCTTCTGCTTGTTCTTCTTGAAGAGCTTGAGGATGCTGTAGGCCGAAGCGCTTTCGGGGACGATGATGGCGGGCCGCACCACATGGTCCAGTTGCAGGTCCGGTTCGGACACGCGTTCCAACAGGTCGCGGATGTTCAAGGTGCCCTCTATCTCATCCACCGTCCCACGGCAGACGGGGAACTTCGAACGGGTGCTGTCCTTCACAATGGCGATGGTCTCGGCCAACGTACCCGTACTGTCTATCCATTCCACCTCACTGCGGTGGGTCATCAAGGTGCGTGCGACCTGTTCGCTGAAGCGGAACAGGTTCTGGTGTGTTTCGGACTCCTGCTTGTCCAGCACGCCCTGCACGTTCGCGGTCCTGATCATGGCGCGCAACTCCTCCTCGCTCAACCGGTCGCCTTGGTTCTCCTTCACCGGAAGGAACTTCAAGACCAATGAGGTGGAAACGGACAACAGTTTGACCACTGGGTAGGTGATCAGCGAGAAACCGCGGATCAGAGGTGCGATGATCAAGGCGATCCCCTCGGGGTTGCTGAGTGCGATCGTTTTCGGTACCAGTTCGCCGATGACGATGGTGAAGTAGGTGATGCCGCCGATCACCAACATCAGGGCGATGGTGTGCGAATAGGGCATCAGGGCGGGCCATCGAAGGAGAAAGCGCTCCATATCGTCGGTGAGCGCTGCGCCGCCGTACGCACCGGCAACAATGCCGATGAGCGTGATGCCCACTTGCACGGAGCTAAGGAACGACTCGGGGTTATCCAAGAGCTTGATCACCGTGCGCGCACTTCGGTTGCCCCGATCGGCAAGGGGCTGGATCCGGCTGCGCTTCACCGATACCAATGCGATCTCGCTCAACGAGAAGAAGCCATTGAGCAGCGTGAGCAGTGCGATGACCAGGATCTCCATGGATCAAACCGCTACGTTGTGATCGCGCAACGCCTCGTTCAAACTGGTCTTCTTGTCCGTACTCTCCTTGCGTTGGCCGATGATCAGCGCGCAAGGGACACCGAACTCTCCCGCTGGGAATTTCTTCTGAATGGTCCCTGGTATCACCACTGCTCGCGGCGGCACGTAGCCCTTCATCTCCTTGGGTTCGGATCCGGTCACATCGATGATCTTGGTACTGGCGGTGAGCACCACGTTGGCACCGAGCACGGCCTCGCGACCCACACGCACGCCTTCCACCACAATGGCGCGCGAGCCGATGAAACAGCCATCCTCGATGATCACCGGCGCTGCCTGTACGGGCTCCAGCACCCCGCCGATGCCCACGCCACCGCTCAGGTGTACATGCTTTCCGATCTGTGCGCAACTGCCCACGGTGGCCCAGGTGTCCACCATGGTGCCCTCGTCCACGTACGCACCGATGTTCACGTAGCTTGGCATCAGGATCACGCCAGGAGCCAGGTAGCTGCCGTGGCGCGCAATGGCGTGCGGCACCACGCGCACGCCGAGTTGGGCATAGCGCGTCTTCAGGGGGATCTTGTCATGGAATTCCAATGGGCCCACTTCAAAGGTGTGCATCGCCTTGATGGGGAAGTACATGAGCACCGCCTTCTTCACCCACTCGTTCACCCTCCACTCCTCGGGACCTCTAGGCGTGTCAGCCCCAACAGGTTCCGCTACACGCAGTTCGCCGCGGTCCAGTTTCTCAATGACCCCTTCGATGGCCAGGACCACCTCCTCGTCCCTGAGCATGGATCGGTCCTTCCACGCCTTATCGATCAATTCGTGCATGGGACAAAGATGGCGCCTGGGTGGTAACAACTGCTTGCCAGTGCCACCAAGAATGGAGTTCGATCCCCTCGGGTTCCACGCATTCTCACCACCTTCACTCCCCCAATGCCACGGGTCATAGCCATCGATCACGGACAGAAGCGCACAGGTTTGGCGGTGACCGATCCCTTGCGGATCATTGCCACAGCACTGGATACCGTGCCCACCAAGGAACTGATGGACTATCTGCAAGGCTATCTGGCCAAGGAGGAGGTGGACGGTTTTGTGGTCGGCCTGCCGGTTGGTCTGGATGGCAAGCCCACTGATGCGACACCACATGTGCTGGGTTTCATCGACCGGCTGCGGAAGGCCTTCCCCGGAAAATGGGTGGAGACGATGGATGAGCGTTTCACCAGCAGCATGGCACAACAGACCATGTTGGCCAGTGGGATCGGCCGCATGGCCCGCCGCGACAAAGGGACGGTGGATCGGATCAGCGCCACCATCATTTTGCAGGGTTGGATGGAGCGGAAGCGCTGATCATGGTGGCGCGGCATGTGCGGTTGAAGCCGTGCGTTATGCAAACGGCCCAAGGCGCTTCCCTACATTTGCGGCCTTACCACATGATCCTTCCCATTCGCGCTTATGGCGACCCCGTGTTGAAGAAAGAGGCACAGGACATCGAACCCGGCCATGAAGGCCTGGAACGCTTGATCGTCGACATGTTCGAGACCATGTACGCCGCCAATGGCGTAGGATTGGCCGCTCCACAGGTCGGTCATAGCATCCGTCTGTTCATCGTTGATGCATCACCCTTTGCCGAGGAGGGCGATGACGGCGAACCACCCGAGGAGCCGGGGTTGAAGGACTTCAAGCGGGTGTTCATCAACCCCTATATCGTCGAGGAGGAAGGAACGGAATGGGCTTTCGAGGAGGGCTGTCTCAGCATCCCGAACATCCGCGAGGAGATCATGCGCCAACCCAGTATCGTGCTGCAATACCAGGATGAGCACTTCGTGGAGCATGAGGAGACCTTTGATGGATTCGCTGCCCGTGTGATCCAACATGAACACGATCATCTGGATGGCATCCTGTTCACCGACCACCTGAATCCCCTGCGTCGCCGCCTGCTGAAAGGCAAGCTGCGCGATATCTCCATGGGAAGGACGGATGTGAAGTACAAAATGCGTTACCCGGTCACCAAATAAGACCCGACATGATGAAGATCGTTGCATTCGCACTGGGGTTCATGGCCATTACCGCTGGCTGTGGCGAGCGCGCACAGGAAGGTGATACCAAGGCTCCGGAAATGGCGGGGCGTATCCGCGCCATGGAGGATTCGTTCTTTCACACCATGACATTCGATGCGCGCAATGCCCAGTCACTGCTGGACGTGTACAAGGCCTTCGCAACCACGTTCCCACAGGACACGCTTGCACCGGAGTATCTTTTCCGCGCAGCAGGTGTTGCCAAGAACATGCGCGACCCCGAGCAGAGCATTTTCCTTTACGACCGCATCATCAGGGATTATCCCAGTTGGCGACGCATGCCCGATACCTATTACCTGAAGGCCTTCACCCTGGACAGCGATCTGGGTCGCAAAGGCGAGGCTCAGGAGGCCTATCAGCGGGTGATCAACGAGTTCCCGGCTCACCCCTTCGCCAGGGATTCAAAGGTGATGATCGAGAACCTGCAATACACGGACGAGGAATTGATCCAGATGTTCCAGGAAAGGGAGGCCATGGAAGCGGCCGGGGAGGTCCAGTAGCGATCAGCTGCCCACCGCAACGTCCCGGTATGCAGGTACCAGCCGGAATTCACCTTTCGCGATGATGCCCACCGGCCTGCCCGTCAATCGTTGGCCCAGGAAGGGCGTATTGTGCGAGGTACTGACCAGATCATCTTCGCCACAGATCCAGTTCACTTCCGGGTCGAAAAGGGTGAGGTTCGCATCGGCCTCCTCGGAGACATGGGTCAGGGGCATACCCAACACACGCCTGGGGCCGTGGGTGAAACGTTCGATCATTCGTCGCAGGCTCATGTGCCCTTTCAGCGCCGTATTGGCCACACCGAATGCGGTCTCCAGGCCAATAATACCGAAGGCTGCCCGACCGTACTCCACCAGCTTGTGCTCCCGGTCCTCAGGACGGTGGTCACTTACGATCACATCGATGGTCCCGTCCTTCACTCCATCGCGCAAGGCATCGATGTGGGTGGCATCACGCAGGGGCGGTAATACCTTGTAGCACGTCTCGAAGCCGCGCAGACAGCCATCGTCCAGGAGCAGGTTATGGGCTGCGACACTGGCCGTGACGTTCAGCTTTCGAGCCTTGGCATCGCGCAGCATGGATACGCTTTCCAATGTCGAGATCGTGGCCACATGCAAATGACCACCGGCATATTCCAACAGTGCGAGGTCGCGCGCAAGCTGCATGGTCTCGGCCATTGGAGGCAGTCCCTTCAGGCCCAGTCGGGTGCTCATCGCTCCCTCGTGCATCATGCCATGAAGGCCGAGTTCGGGGTCGTTGGGAAACACCATGATGGGAGGCGTGGCCCCGGGAAGGGTCTGGGTGTATTGCAAGGCGAGCAGCATGAGCCTTGCATTCCGGATCGTGTGCTGGTCGTCCGTGAATCCCACCGCACCGGCCTGCCGCTGGTCGTACAACTCGGCCAGTTGCTGTCCCAATGCTCCCTTGGTCAAAGCTCCCAGTGGCAGCAGTTGTACGGGATGGGAAGCCGAACGGCGTAGGAGGTATTCGATCGCTGAGCGATTGTCCGAAACCGGCTCTGTGGAAGGCAGTACGGCCACAGCCGTGTACCCACCCGCAGCGGCCGCATCCAGCCCATTGGGCAGACCCTGTTTCCATTCTTCGCCCGGTTCGCGGAAATGCGCCCGGAGGTCGACCCACCCAGGGCTCACATGCAGTCCGTCGATGCGCACTTCATCGGCACCGGCTTTGGGCAACCTTCCCCCGATGCGGTTGATGCGGCCTTCCCGTACCAGGACATCCGTGGTCGTATCGTGATGGGGTCCACCGGGATCCACCACCTTTACATTTCGAAGGATCAGATCGCTCATTTGAGGTAGCGGAGTAGGAACACTTCAGCGGCCAGGAAGAGCAAAGCGAGAAGAATGGCCCATTTCCAGAGCTTGCGTCCCTGGTCCAAGGCATTTAAACGTAGCGAAAGATCGGCGGTGCCGCTTTCGAGGACCGTGAAACTGGTAAGCCCAAGCTGTTGCAGTCGTTGCTCCAGTTCCTCCGAAGTAAAGGCGGTGAGATCACTCTCCTGGCGGGTCAGGTTCAGGGCCAGGGTCATTACGGTATCATTGGCCAGGGTCAAGGCATATTGTCCATCGGGAAGGTCCTGATCGTGCAGGACAAGTACGACCTCCCCGGGCAAGCGACGCACTTCGGGAATGAGCTCGAGCCCTTCCGGTCCACGCAGCGTGGGTGTCTGGTCGCCCAGAAGATCCACACCATCCAATGGAATGAAGGACTCTTCGCCGATGGTGTGGTACAAGGCACCCATGGGCCGGGACAGTTCAGCCATGCGCAGCAGGGAGGTGGCGAACAAGGCATGTCTGGTAAGGCTGCCTGCCCGATCGTCCAGGGGTGCTGCGCAGGGGAACACAGCGCCTCGACCCACTGATACATGGGCCAGGAACGGTCTTCCATCCTGCAGGCGCAACAACGCATCGCTGCCCGGGGGGATGCGTATTCCCCAACGTTCCTTCACCACCGGTAGGTCCACGTTGCGGGGCATGCTCTCGAAGACATCGCGGTAGAACGGCTGTTCCAGGTCGATGCGCTCCACTTTCATGGAGCTCGTATCCCCGCGGGTGGGTTCCTGAAGCCCGAGCTGCGTGAAGAGTTGTGCATGACCTGACGGATCGCCTTGGAACGGTGGAAAGAGCGAGAGACTTCCCCCCCCCTCCACGAATGCCCGCAACGCATCGGCCAGTCCGCTGGGTACCTCCGGAAGCGCGTTCAACACCACAAGATCCTGTTGATCCAGCGCGGAAAGATCGATCGCGCGATAAGGCTGCGCCTGGAATACATGCACGCTGTCCCCTGCGAACACCGCTTCAATGGACCGGTCCGTGGCCGCATCGCCGCCGGAGATCAACAGCACGTTCAACCGGTCGGTCACGCGAAAGCTGATGTGCATGCGGTCATCGAAAACCACCGGCTGATCCTGGATGGACACCTCGCCGTGGTAGTTCCCTGGCTGGCCTTGCACGAAATACAGGGAGGTATCGGCCACATCGCCACCCGCCACGCTGAACGCGGCAAGCGCGCGTGGTTGACCGTTGATACTGAGCCGGACCGGCACGTTCACCAGTTCCTGCTCGCCGTGGTTCCTGATCCGGACATGCAATTGTTCCGCCTGTCCCTGGCGGCGCACAGGACCTTCGAACCACACCGAATCGATGCTCAAATTGTCCGGACTAGATGCGGGGATGGGTACGATCACGGTCGGCACCAGACTGTCGTTCGTCCAGTTCTCCACGTCCATCACCGATCGCTGCAGGTCGGAGAACAGGAATGCACGCTTCACGGGTGCATCGCTCGTCAACAGCGCCTCCCTTTGCCGTGGGATCACCTGCGACAGCCTGCGTGAGTAGGGGCCAGCATCCACCTGGCTGGCGGCCTCCAAGGCCTCATCCCTGCCGGTCAGCAATTGTTGGCGCCCTTCGAGCCTGTTGGTGATCACCTGGAAACGATCCACCGCACTGAAGGCCATCACGGCATCCTGCGCACCCATACGTGCCTGATCCAACAATCGGCCCTGGGGATTGCGGCCGTCCATGCTGTAGCTATCGTCGATGAACAGGGACACCGCACGTTGGCCTGCGGCAACGTTACTGGTGGCGCTGGGAATATAGGGCTGGGCAAAGGCCAGCACCAGGAAGGTCAGGGCAAGCAAGCGCGCCAACAGCACGAGCCAATGCTGCACCTTCTTGCGAGCCCGTGTCTGAAGCGACACTTCGGCTAGGAACCGTACGTTGGGGAAATCGATGCGCTTGAACCGGCGCAGCTGGAAGAGGTGGATGAGCACCGGGATCGCAAGCGCGGTAAGCGCCCACAGGAAAGCCGGGTGCACGAATGACATCGGGCGCTAAAGTACGGAGTGCCTATCGATGCCTACTCACTTGCTTGGGACGGCCGGTTGTGGAGGTACGGCCTGCATTCACGCCCAATGCAAAGAGCGCGATATCGTACTTCACCGGATCGGCGGGGTCGGATCGACGAAGGGCAGAGGTCAATTCCTCCACGCTGGTGCGATCATCCTGTTTCCTGTGAAGCAGCCCCAGCTCCCGTGCCACCCGCCCCGTGTGCACATCCAACGGCACCATGAGCTGCGCCGGGGAAATGCGCGTCCAGATCCCGAGGTCGATGCCCCGGTCGGCGGGCCGTACCATCCAGCGAAGGAACATGTTCAAGCGTTTGGCATGACTGCCACGGGAAGGGTCGGCCACATGTTTGGTGCTTCGCGCGGGGTGCGGAATGGAAAAGAATCGCTCGCGGAACAGCGTGATGCCATGTAGGGCGTTCCAGTCGTTCATCGGTTGCGGCTGGTCCGAGGTGGCATGGTCGTCTCCCATTCCAGCGCATGCGGGTAGGAAGGCGCTCTCAAGGCTGCCATGGACCCGATACAGGTTGCGCAGGGCGGCGATGAAGAATTGCAGGTCGGTGCCATTGAAGGTGCGGTGGGCGAAGGTGGCCATGCGTTCCAACTCTTTATGCCCAGCGTGCATCACGAAGTCGTGTGGGGTGCCTTCCATGAGCTGCACCAAGCGTTCCGCGTTGGCAATGATGGTGGTGCGTTGCCCCCAAGCGATGGTGGCGGTGAGCAGTCCGATCACCTCGGCATCGGGGCGGTGGGCGAAGGCACGCACCACCCGCAATGGGTCGTTCTCCACGAACGAAGGACGGGCAAAGCGATCGTATGCGTCTTCCAGGAACGCCTGCATCTCCGCATCGCTGCGGTCTAGCAGACCTTGCTTCCGGCCGGTCATGGATGGGTGCATGTCGGTCTAGCGCACATGAGGAGCGAGTGCCTTGCCAAGAAGCATGTTCCCCGCACCGTTCAAGTGGAGACCGTCGTATGTGAGCTCAGGGTTCAGAAGACCGTTGTGGAGTAACAGGGGATCCAAGTCGACAAAAGTGACATCCCGCGCGTTACAGAGCTCCGAAAGGGCTTTGTTGAAAGCGTCCACGGAGCGCTGGGTGGTAGGGTAAGCGTTGGGTGGAATGGAGACTACGACCATCTTCACACGTTGCGAGGCGAACAGATGAAGCATGCCCTGCATGTTCTGCGTGTATTCCTCGATGCCGACCCCTTGGAAGATGTCGTTGATGCCGGCCATGAGCAGCACGCGATGCGGGGTGGAGCGAGCCACTTTTTCAGCGCGCTCGACGATGCTGGAGGATGCCTGTCCGCTCAGCCCTCGATTGGCGATGGTTCGACCCGGGAGCAACTCACTTGCGGGAAAATTTTCGAAATGGCTGTCGCCCAGCAGGACAACAGCCCCTGTGTCGATCGGGATCATATTGTAGAGATCAGCGCGTGCTGCAACACGGTCGATACGTTTGATGTCCACGGGCTGCATACCCTGTACGGAGGCCCATTTGAGATAGCCGCAGACGAGGTTGCCCGTAAGGGAGATCACCAGCAACGTGGTGATGATGGCGTTCCGGCTCACATCAAGGTTCCTTGTTCAACGCCCCATCATCGGCATGGACGTCATGTCCTGTATCTGGTACCCGGCCAGGCTGAACATGCCTTCATCCACCGTGCCGACCTTCAGGTCCTTCACGTGCATGGTCGAACTGGTCGATCCATCGGCCGCGGTCCAGGTGCTTTCCATCATCAGGCCCTCGTATCCCATGCGCGGGCCGTGTTGCAGATGGTCGCCTCCGGCCATGTTGGCGAATGCGCGCATGACATCGAACTTCACATCTTCCGCGATCCAGGCTTCGCCACTTCCGTCAGGGGCTGAATAGGTGTATTTCCGACATGAATGTCCCTCGATCGTTTTGGTTTCCTCAGTTCGGACCACCTGGCCTTCCGGCTCATTGGGGTCGTCGGGGCTGGTCGCTGTGCTGCTCATGCGCATCATTTTCATCTTGATCGCCGACTTGTTCCCTTTTTCGTCCGTGATCAGTGTGTAGCTATGTCGGGCAGGCAGGTCGAAGACCATGCGGATCTGCTTCCCGGGGTCCTTGGTCTCAGGCACCATGGCCATGCCATCGCTTTTGAAAGCCAACCTGATCTCGGCCGTTTCATCGGAAGCCTTGATCCCCTTGCCGGTGCTGTGCACCACCAAGCGCATGCTACCGGTGAATTCCAAGGGTGGCAACGGATCACTGATCTCCTCCATGGTGATCGCCGCACCACCGTTCTTTTCCATGTATTCGGCTGCCTGTCGCATGATCTCCTCCATGGACTGGGCATGGATGGTCAATGGAAGTGCGGCCAATAGTGCCAGGGTGGGAATGAGCTTTTTCATGATCGGAACAGTGCGTTGAAGAGGTGGCAAGTTAATCAAGCACGATGGACCTATGTGAATGGTGTTCCTGCGCGGCAGGGATCGATCGATCCCTGCGTTAGTGCTCCATTCTTTCGCGTTGCGGTTCCGGTGTACCATGCGGCGTCCGTTCCATGGTCTCCAAGTCGAGTTCATAGCTGCTTAAGTCGACCACAGGCGGAGGTGTGCTACCGATCCGTAGATCCATAACTTCCAGATCGAGCATTGGCGCCATGCTCAACTTCAAGGCTACTATATCGCCCAGGCCGAATAGCAAGCGAAAGGCTTTCAGGGGTCCTTCGTTGAAGGGGATCCACGCCGGTGCATCGACAAAGGGCGATGGATCGATGTCCGCTTTCCAGATGTTGATGACGCTGCCATCTTCGTGCAGTTGCAACAACGAGCAGCGTTGCCCTGCGATCAAGGTATCCCGATCAGGTTCCGAGGCCGGGATCTGCCACTGTGCAGTGCTGCTCTTGTTGCCGATGCGGTCAATGAACAGGACGGTGTTCAGCGGTCCCACAGTGGCTTTTCGATCGATGATATTGGCGATCACTGCGGTGTTGGTCGCCAGGTCCGCGAAGTAGGTGGTATGCGGAAGGCCGGGCACCATCTCGACCCGTACCACACCGCGCGTACTATCCTGCCAGGCACTGATCCATAGGATCTGCGAAATGCCATCGTGGTGTATGGTCAGGCGCAAGGTGTAACTGCCGATGAAGGTATTGCGGTAGGAGGTGCGCGGTGTGCCGTGCTCTCGGTCCGGGGATACGACCTCGGTATGAAAGGACTTTGTGATCCACGCTGGCATTGCGGTCTGTTGCGCTCCGGCTTGGGCCGTGATGATCAAGCAGAAAAGGAGGACAGCGATGTTCCGCATCATGTCAGTTGGTTGAAGTTCCCGAGGTAAAGAAGGCTGCCCGCGCGAAGAGCGCAGCAAAAAGCAGGTAGAGTGCGGCGATGGGTACGAACAGCCGGATCGATTCCATATGCAAGGCCACCTTCAGCAACGCCAGCCCTCCAATGGTGAAGTGCGCAAGGTTGCCCATCGCCAGCGGACGGCCGTAGATGCCTCCCATTGCAGTGCCTTTGGACATCCAATTCAGCAATGCGAAGCCGCACAGTGCTGCCCCCAGCATCTGACCGGTCAAGGCTCGTTCCGCAGTGGTGGTGCTCATGATCTCCTGTGGTGCGAATGTCAGTGCAAGGCCGAGGAGCGCAAGGAAGATCGCGCTGCCGCTGAGGAGAAGTCGGGGGCTCATAGTATCCTGTTCTGAACGAGCAAAGATCAACGGGGAACAACAGGCGGTGGCTGTGGTGCTACGGGGCGCTCCTGGAAGTCCGGCACAGGCCGCTTCTGTTCGTAGTCACCTTCCACTGGCACGGCCACATCATCATCCATATCCTCGATGGTGAAGACGCGTGGCCGAACCATCTGCTGCTCTTCTTCCCGCCGTTCCCGCGCACGGCGGGGCGCTTCGATGCGCTCGTCGTACACGTAGTAGTTGCTCAGGTCCAGTGCTGGCGGCGGCACCTTCCCCGGCTTGAAGCTGGTGATGTAGGTCCCCTGGATAGCGAAAGGAATGGGCCTGTCCTTCAGGCCGAACATGAGCACCTCGCGGAAATGCTTTTCATGCCGCGCTTGTATGTAGCGTGGTTCCATCCAGCGGGCCATGTCCAGCACGGGGTTGGGTACATCGTGCGCGGGTATCCAGATGGCTCCGTGGCTCAATTCCCTGGTGCGATACAACTGGCAACGTTGCCCGGCGATCTCGCGGAAATGCTCGGTAGCATTCAGCGAGATCTCGATCCCGCCCATCACTTCCGGAACACCCACTTCCGCCAGACTACCGATGTATAAGTTAGGGATCACCATGCTGTGCCCTTCGTTGTAGGCAGCCACCGCCACATCGTGGTCCATGTCCACCATGTAAAGCGCATAGCCTTTTTCGTGCGGTACATCCGCAATGATCACGGCCCGTCTTTCATCGGCCCAGTAGCTGTAATTGGCGAAGCGCTCGGTGGTGTCCCTTTTCTCGTCCACGTAACGGGTCATGGTCTGTGACGTGAAGTTGCCCACGAAGCGGTTGTCGGGGAAGCCACGGTCCTCTATCGGCGGGGTCCGTGCCACCTGTGGCTCGAAGGGTGGCAGGCAGTTCATGCGTTCGCGCATCCAAACCGGCAGACGGCCAAGGCGCACGTTGTTGGTGTAGAGGAAGCGCTCCTCGCGGATGCTGTTCGGCCGCCACTTCAACACCGGCATGGGCTTTTTGCCGGGCGTGATGTGCTCGAAGCGCCAGTCCCCGGCAGGGGTGGAGTAACCTTGTTCCTTCCACGATACACGCAACGACGAACCAGCGTTCTTATCGCTGAAGGCACTGAGGTACTCCAGATCGCCATCGCGGCACAGCCACACGGCCCACACCTTCAGATCGGCGAAGAGTTTCGGGTGGATGTTGGTGCGGTAGTAGGTTGTTGTGTCCTTGTTGCTGTTGCCACCCAGGAGCACTTCGCACTGCTGGCCCATCACCATTTCCTTGCGCCCGGTGTTGATCACGGTATCATTGAAGAGCTCGCGGAAGTAGCCGACCTGTTCCAGCTTCAGGTCATCGATGGTGATGTGGGTAGCACTTTTTTCATAGCCCAGCCGCAGCTTCACGTTGGTCTGCAGGTCCACCACGGTGATCCGCGTATAGGTCACCGAGTCGCGCATCTCGCGGAAGATCATGCGGTGCTGATCACCCCAATAGTGGATGCGACGGCCGTAGCGATCGCGGATGGTCCATGTGCCGATGAAGGCATTGGTATGTAGCGCCTTCGCCTTGCTCTTAGCGGTTTTCGATGCTTGTTCGCCGGTGAGTTCGGTGTAGATCCATCCGGGGAGAGTGCGCAGGTTGCTGTGGTCGGGTTGGGCTGTGATCATGCCGAACGGAGTGAAAGCGAATAACAAAAGCAGTACCCGTCGCATGGGCAGGTTTGGGCGATGTTGCGATGGGGTAGGTACAGCGTTCATTCGTCGATCGCAGGTCGCGGATATGGGCCGGGGTCGGGAGTGGCGTAATATCCAGGTGTGCTCGGAGCGGTCTGAGGAATAGCATCCCGTTCATTGCGTTTGTGGCTGTCCAAGCGATGGTCCTTCACCCAATGATCGCTCAGGTCTATTGCCGGCGGTGGCACGTTGCCGGGCTTGAAGCTGGTGAGCTCCGTGGCCATCACCGCGAAGGGCATGGGCTGGTCAGCGACACCGAAGAACATCAGGTCCTTGAAGACCTGCGAGGGCCTTGGCATCATCCAGCGCGCCATGTCGTGGATGGGGTTCGGTGTGGTGACATCCGAGAAGCAGAAGTGCGATAGGTAGCGGTCGTTGGTGGTATTCAGCTCGCACTTGCGCCCGAGGATCTTTCGGTAGGTGCCGGTAGGGGTGAAGGGCAGATCCACGCCGCGCCCGAACTCCACCAAGCCCGCGCCTTCCAGCGTAGTGATCTCCAACTTCGGTATCACATGGTCGTGGCCCTCATTGCGCGAGACGATGGTTACATCGTGGTCCAGGTCCACCATGTAGGTGGTCTTTCCTTTCTCGTGTGGTGCATCGACGGTGAGGATGGCACGCCGCGCATCAGCCCAGTACGTAAAGGTCCCGAACTGGTCCGTGGTGCCGTCCTCGTCCGTCCACCGGGATGCCGAGCGAGCCGTGAGCGTGCCCACGAACTTGTTATCAGGGATCTCGCGATCCACAGCGGAAGGTGTGTAGGCCAGCGGCAGGCTGTCGGGAGGAAGTCGGTTCAAACGTTCGCGCATCCACAGCGGCAGTCGACCCAGTTGCGTGGCGTTCACCCAGAGCAGGCGTTCTTCCACCAGCACGGCACCCACCAAGTTCAATTTCGGCATGGGCTGCTTGCCGGGTGTGATCTTGTGAAAGGTCACTTCACCCTTGGAAGGTGTGTATTGCTTCCCATCCCAACTAACTCGGATAGCGGGTCCAGTGCGTTTGTGGTTGAAGGCGCTGAGGTATTTCACTTCCCCTTCGCGGAGCCACGGCCCCCACACCCGCAGATCGCTGAACAGCTTGGGATGGACCGAGGTGCGCCAGTACGAGATGCTACCGCCGTTGGCATTGGTGCCCACGTATTCGGCACAGGGCTCGTTCATCCATGTTTCGTGTTTGCCGGTGGCCACCACGCTGTCACTGAAGAGTTCGAGGAAGTAGCCCGCCTGGGGATGGTAGAGGTCGCGCACTTTTCCGCTATAGCCTTCGTTGCGCGCATACAACACCATCGACACATTCGACTGTAAGTCCACCAGAGTTGTCCGTACCGGCGTATCCATGCCCTGCACCTCCTGGATGACCATGCGGTGCTCATCACCCCAGTACAGGAGCCGCCTCCCGCCAGTTGCCCGCATGATCCACGTCCCCACAAATGCGTTGGTGTGGACCGGCTTTCCGGTTGTCTTCAGCGCGGCCTTGGTCGCTTCACCGGTGATCTGCTCGGCCATCCAGGCGGGCAGGTCGGCCGACTTTACGAGGTGCTGCGGTTGGGCGTGTAGGAGCGAGGTTTGGAGGCAGAGCAGGCCGAGTAACAGGGCGTAACGCATGGCGCGAAGGTCGGTGAAGCGTGCGCGCGTTAGTCAACTTTTGGGCCAACTACAAAGCTGCGACCTTGGGGGCGTTCAGTTTTCCGTCATCCGATCAACGTTCAGATCACCCCATCCTTCATCACCAACCGCCGGTCCGCCATTTCGGCGAGCTGCTCGTTGTGCGTCACGATCACGAAGGTCTGTTGCAGCTCATCGCGCAACTCGAAAAAGAGCTTGTGCAATTCCCTGGCATGGACCGAATCGAGGTTGCCGCTGGGCTCATCGGCAAGCACGACGCTGGGTTCGTTGAACAAGGCCCTGGCCACCGCCATCCGCTGTTGTTCGCCGCCACTGAGCTGACCGGGTTTGTGGTCCTTACGCTGCAGCACATTGAGGCGGGTCAGCAGTTCCTCGGCGCGAGGTGCGCACTCCTTCATGCTCCGGCCTTGGATCAAACCGGGCATCATCACGTTCTCCAACGCGGTGAACTCCGGCAGCAGATGGTGGAACTGGAAGACGAAACCGATGTGCCGGTTCCGGAAAGCGCTGAGCGCATGGCTGCCCAGGCGGGTCACATCCTCCCCATTGATATGCACCGTGCCAGCGTCAGGTCGCTCCAGGGTGCCAATGATCTGTAGCAGGGTCGTCTTTCCAGCACCACTGGCCCCCACGATGCTCACCACTTCCCCTTTGGCCACCAGGAGGTCAACGCCCTTCAGTACCTCCAGGTCGCCGTATTTCTTGCGGATGGACTTCGCTTCGATCATCCCCGCAAAGGAAGCACCGGATCGCTTTGCATGGTGGGCTTTACTTTCGCCCCGCAATAGAAAGCCCCGACCATGAACCTGCACGAATACCAAGGCAAGAGCATCCTCGCTCAATATGGCGTCCGCATCCAACGTGGCCTGGTGGCCTACAACGCCGACGAGGCTGTCGACATGGCCAAGCGCCTGGGGCAGGAGACCGGCACCAAGTGGTGGATCGTGAAGGCCCAGATCCATGCCGGTGGTCGTGGCAAAGGCGGCGGCGTGAAACTGGCCAAAAGCATCGATGAGGTACGCGAGCGGGCGAACGCGATCATCGGCATGCAACTGATCACACCACAAACTTCTGCCGAAGGGAAGACGGTACACAAGGTGTTGATCGCCGAGGACATGTACTACCCCGGTGCCAGCGAGCCGAAGGAATTCTACATGAGCGTGCTGCTGGATCGCGCCAGCGGTCGCAATATCATCATGTACAGCACCGAGGGCGGCATGGACATCGAGGAGGTGGCCGAGAAGACCCCTGAGAAGATCTTCAAGGAGACCGTGGATCCACGGGTTGGCCTGCGCCCCTTCCAGTGCAACAAGATCGCGGTGAACCTTGGCCTCAGTGGCAACGCGAAGAAGGAAATGGTGAAGTTCGTGGCCGCGCTGTACAAGGCCTACGAAGGTTGCGATGCCGCCATGTTCGAGATCAACCCCGTGCTGAAGACCAGTGACGACAAGATCGCGGCGGTGGATGCCAAGGTGCGCCTGGACGGCAATGCCCTCTACCGCCATCCGGACTATGTGGAGATGCGCGACAAGACCGAGGAGGATCCCATCGAAGTGGAGGCCGGTGAAGCGGGCCTGAACTACGTGCGCCTCGATGGCAACGTGGGCTGCATGGTGAATGGCGCAGGCCTGGCCATGGCCACCATGGACATCATCAAGCTCAGCGGTGGCGAACCCGCCAACTTCCTCGATGTTGGAGGTACCGCCGATGCGGCTCGCGTGGAGAAAGCCTTTCGCATCATCCTGAAGGACACCCGCGTGAAAGCCATTCTGGTGAACATTTTTGGCGGCATCGTACGCTGCGACCGCGTGGCGCAGGGTGTGGTGGATGCCTACAAGAAC
>JBGTIB010000013.1:0-16347 GCA_041745875.1 Flavobacteriales bacterium
CTTCGATGGAAAGCCGCTCGGCCAACGTATCAGCACCACCGAAGCGGAAGACCACATCTTCGGCTTGGTGCTCTTCAACGACTGGCGCGCGCGCGACATCCAGGCCTGGGAATACGTGCCGCTGGGGCCTTTCCTCGCCAAGAACTTCGCAAGCAGCATCAGTCCCTGGGTGGTCACCTTGGATGCGCTGGAACCCTTCCGCGTGCCAGGCCCCGTGCAGGATCCCGAACCACTACCCTATTTGCGGATCGACAAGGATGGCTGCTACGACATCGCGTTGGAAGTGGGCATCGTCCCGGAGAACGGCACCGAGACCAATGTGTGCCGCAGCAACTTCCGGCATATGTACTGGAACATGGCGCAGCAACTGGCCCACCACACGGTGAACGGATGCAACATCCGCCGGGGTGATATGATGGCCAGCGGCACCATCAGCGGGCCGACACCGGACAGTTATGGCAGTATGCTGGAACTGAGTTGGCGCGGCACCAAGCCGGTGAAGCTCAGCGATGGCAGCGAGCGCAAATTCATCAACGACGGTGATACCGTGGTGATGCGCGGGCATGGCGAGAAGGATGGGGTACGCATCGGTTTTGGGGAGGTGCGCGCGAAGGTGATGCCGGCGATGGAGTAGTCCCGTCCGCTAGGCATCCTGCCTGTCGACATACGGGACGACTGCGGTACTGCGACCCGCAGGCAGAAACGCATGCTCCCATGGGAAAGCTTCGCCAGTACCTCAACAGTATACCTGCGCACCCCTGCCTAACTTTGTCCTGATGGACTTCTTCACCCCTTACTTGGACCGGATCACCGAACTGTGCCGCCAGCACAAGGTCTCGAGGCTTTCCGCTTTCGGTTCGAGCATCAAAGGTGGAATGACAGAAAAAAGCGATGTGGACCTTGTCGTGGATATCGATAGTAACGACCCCTACGAATACAGCGACCATTATTTCAGCTTATACGACCAGTTGGAAGCACTCTTCCAGCGACCGATAGACCTGCTTGAGGAGCGTGCTCTGCGGAACAAGTATTTCATCAGGGAACTGAACGCACAGAAAGTGGACCTCTATGAGGCCTGAGGTACGAACGCACCTTGAATGGATCATGCTCGCCATCGACGAAATGGAGCGTTACGCACCCCTACAGGGTGGATTCTCCGCATTCAAGAAGGACCGCGTCGCACAGCTGATCGTTGAACGGCTTCTTATCGTGATCGGTGAAGCGGTGGTGCGAGCCAAACGTGTCGAACCGGAACTGCCACTAAGTGACATCCGCCGGATCATTCAGGTGCGCAACATCCTTGCCCACGACTACGATCAGGTCAGCGTGGACAACCTGTTCGTCATTTACGACCGACACATCCCCACCCTCAAAGCCGAGGTCGAAGCCCTGCTCCGCCAACATGGATAAAGGCCCACACATAACCGCCTCTGAACCTTCGGACCCGATCGGCAAACCAGCCGCACCCGTCATCGACCACGGCGCTGAGAAGGCCGAGATCCTGCGTCGCTACCGGGGCCTGTTGCGCAGCATCCGCGGGGATCGTAGTCCCGAGGGCACACGCCTGATCCGCAAGGCCTTCAACATCGCCATGGAGGCCCACAAGCACCAGCGGCGCAAGACCGGGGAGCCCTACATCTACCATCCCATCGCCGTGGCGCGCATCTGCGCCGAGGAGATCGGCCTGGGCACCACCAGCGTGGTGGCGGCCCTGTTGCACGACACAGTGGAGGACACCGACCTGACCCTCGATGACGTGAAGGACCTCTTCGGTCCCACGGTGGCCACCATCATCGACGGGCTCACCAAGATCAGCGGCATGCAGTTCACCACGGGCAGCGCGCAGGCGGAGAACTTCCGCAAGGTGCTGCTGACCCTGGCCGACGATGTGCGCGTGATCCTGATCAAGCTTGCCGACAGGCTGCACAACATGCGTACGCTGGACAGCATGGCGCGCGACAAGCAGTTGAAGATCGCCAGTGAGACCATCTACCTCTACGCACCGCTCTCGCACCGCCTGGGTCTGTACAATATCAAGAGCGAATTGGAGGACCATGCGCTGCGCTTCAAGGAACCTCAGATCCACGAGGAGATCACCCAGAAGCTGAAGAAGGGTGAAGCAGTGCGCAAGCGATTCATCAGCCGCTTTACCCTGCCCATCCAGGAGGCCTTGGACAAGGAAGGCTTCAGCTATGAGATCAAGGGCAGGCCCAAGAGCGTGCACAGCATCTATAACAAGATGCTCAAGAAGCACGTGACCTTCGAGGAGGTCTACGATGTGTTCGCCATCCGCATCATCGTTGAAAGCCGGCCTGAACTGGAGAAGGCCGATTGCTGGAAGGTGTACAGCATCGTCACCGATTCTTACCAGCCCAACCCCGACCGGCTGCGCGACTGGATCAGTATTCCGAAGGCCAACGGCTACGAGAGTTTGCACACCACCGTGATGAGCCCCGGAGGCCGGTGGGTGGAGGTGCAGATCCGCAGCAGGCGCATGGACGAGATCGCCGAGATGGGACTGGCGGCGCACTACCGCTACAAGGAGGATGATGAGCAATCGTCCGCCCTGGACCACTGGCTCAATCGCATCCGCGATGTGCTGGAGGACCCGACCACCAATGCGTTGGACTTCGTCAATGATTTCAAGCTCAATCTTTTCAGCGATGAGATCGTGGTGTTCACCCCGAACGGTGAGATGCGCAACCTGCCCTCGGGTGCCACGGCACTGGATTTCGCCTTCGACATACACACGCAGATCGGCCGTCAGTGCATCGGCGCCAAGGTGAACCACAAGTTGGTGCCCCTGAGCCAGCCCTTGAAGAGCGGGGACCAGATCGAGATCATCACCTCGCGCAAACAGCAGCCCAAGGACGACTGGTTGAATTACGTGGTGACCGCAAAGGCCCGCCACCGGATCAAACAAGCGTTGCGCGAGCAGAGGAAGAAGCTGTCCGTGGTGGGGCGCGAAGCCGTGCAGCGTCAATTGCGGAACTGGAGCGCCAAGGCCGATGCCAGCAACATCGCCGTATTGGTGGATCATTTCAGAAGCCATACGGCGACCGACCTGTATTACCATGTGGCACGCGGCAAGCACGACCTGGGGTCCATCGCCGGTGTACAGGTGAAGAACGGGAAGTTGTTGGTCCCGAAGACCAAGCGCAAGGAGGATGAACGCAGTCTGGAGGAGATCGTCACCGACATCCGCGGTAGCGACCAGGGTGCGTTGATGCTGGGCGACGACCTGCAGAAGATCGACTACCGGCTCAGTGCGTGTTGCAACCCCATCGCGGGGGATGATGTCTTCGGCTTCATCACCGAGACCGAAGGGATCAAGATCCACCGGGTGAACTGCCCCAACGCCGTGCAGTTGATGAGCAACTTCGCGTACCGGATCGTGAAGGCGCGTTGGAAAGGCAAGGACACCGTGGAGTTCCTGGCGGGCATCAAGTTCAGCGGGATCGACGATGTAGGCCTGGTGAACAAGATCACCACGATCATCAGCCACGAGCACAATGTGAACATGCGCGCCATCAGCTTCGAAAGCCGCGATGGCATCTTCGAGGGGAAGGTGATGGCCTTCGTGCACGACACCGACCATCTCAACGCCCTGATGGATAAGCTCAAGCGTGTGCGTGGTGTGCGCAGTGTGGAGCGGGTGGATCAATGATCGATCACCCATGGCCATCGCCCTCTTATTCTCTGCGACCCGCGCGGGTCGAATTCATACGCGGGTTTTTCGTCCCATCCTCTGTGACCCCTCTGGTGTCAAGACCGCATCCGGGATCGTTTTCACCATACTGACCCCAGAGGGGTCACAGAACATAGGTTTTCCATTGAGAGCGCGATGTTAGACCCCAACGGGGTCGCAGAGCATCCAGGGTATTGTCGACAACAGATCAAGAGGCGATTGCCCTGACCAACAACCCGATCCGCAGCGCCCCAGCATGTACATTTGCTCCATGGGCAGTGTGGACCCCGTCAACAACGTCAGGCGCATCTTTACCGAGTATCTGGAGCAGAAAGGGCACCGCAAGACCCCCGAACGCTTCGCCATACTCAGCGAGATCTACGCGCAGGAAGGTCACTTCGACATCGAGCGCCTCTACGGCCGCATGAAGTCCAAGAAGTACCGTGTAAGCCGTGCCACCCTGTACAATACGATGGACCTGTTGCTGGAATGCGAGCTGGTACGCAAGCACCGTTTCCAAGGCACGCAGGCCCAGTTCGAGAAGTCCCATTCCTACCGCCAGCACGACCATGTGATCTGCACCGAGTGCGGCGGCGTACAGGAGTTCTGCGACCCCCGCATCCAGCAGATCCGCAATACCGTCAGCGAGATCCTCGATTTCCAAGTCCGTTCCCATGCCCTGCACATCCATGGGGTGTGCGGCCAATGCATAGCCAAACGAAACCAACCATGTCCGTGACCGATCGTCCCGCCTTCGACCTGACCACTACCGAGGAGCAAGGCTGCTCCATCTTTCATCTCAAGGGCCGCCTGATGGACCAGCAACAGGCCGACCGCCTCATGGGGGTGGTGGACGAGGAGCTCTCCAAGGGCCGCAAACATGCGGTGCTCGACATGAGCGAGTTGCAGTACATGAACAGCACCGGCCTCAACATTTTGATCAACGTGCTCACCCGCACCCGCAATGCCGGCGGGGATACCTTGATCGCTGGGGTGAGCAGCAGCGTGCGTCAACTATTCATGGTCACCAAGCTCGATTCCGTGTTCATCATGGTGGATGATGTCCCTACGGCATTGGGCAAACTGAGCAGCTGAACCGCCGATGAGCGCACGCATGGATGTGCTGCTCGGAGCCCAGTGGGGTGACGAGGGCAAAGGAAAGGTCGTTGATGTGATCGCCCCGGATTACGAGGTGATCGCCCGTTTTCAGGGTGGGCCCAATGCGGGTCATACGCTCATTTTCGAGGGTTTCAAACATGTGCTCCATACCATTCCCAGTGGGGTGTTCCGCGAGGGCACGGTGAACCTGGTGGGGAACGGTGTGGTGATCGACCCGATCATTTTCCTGAAGGAGGTGCGGGAATTGGAAGCGGCGGGCATCGATCTTCGAAGGTCACTTCTCATTTCGCGCCGCGCACACCTGATCCTGCCCACCCACCGTGCACTCGATGCTGCCAGCGAGGCCGAGAAGGGAAAGTCACGCATCGGCAGCACCCTGAAGGGGATCGGCCCCACGTACATGGACAAGACCGGCCGCAATGGTCTGCGTGTTGGCGACATCCTGGGCGGTTCCTTCAAGGAACGCTACACCGCGCTGAAGCAAAAACACGAGCGCCTGCTGGGGCTTTACGACCATACGATGGACCTCGGCGATATCGAGCGGGAATGGCTCGATGCCGTCCATGAACTGCAGGGATTCAACTTCGTGGACAGCGAGCATTACCTGGACAGTGCGTTGCGCGCGGGCAAACGGGTACTTGCCGAAGGCGCACAAGGCACCCTGCTCGACATCGACTTCGGCACCTACCCCTTCGTTACCAGCAGCAGTACGATCTGTGCCGGGGCGTGCACCGGCCTGGGGGTGGCACCCAACCGCATCGGCAAAGTGATGGGGATATTCAAGGCCTACTGCACCCGGGTGGGCAGTGGTCCCTTCCCCACCGAACTGGAGGATGCCACCGGTGAGCGCATCCGCAAGGCCGGCAATGAGTTCGGCAGCACCACCGGTCGTCCGCGCCGTTGCGGGTGGCTGGACCTGCCCGCATTGCACTACGCCGTGATGGTGAACGGCATCAGCGAACTGGCCATGATGAAGTCCGATGTGCTCAACGGCATGGACACCATCCGCATCTGCACCCACTACCGGGTGAACGGCGAAGTGACCGATCGCATGCCCTACGACATCACCGCCGGGATAGAACCGGTGTACGAGGACATTCCCGGCTGGGGAGAGATCCAGGTCGAAGCACCGCTGCCCGATGCCCTGGAACGGTACATCGAACGCATCGAAGCCTTCGTGGGCGTGCCCATCACCGTGGTATCGCTGGGTCCCGATCGCTCCGAAACGGTGCACCGGGGCACGGGCGTTCTGCGATAGCCGCTCCCATGGCCCGTCCGGCAAAACGAAGGAGGACCACCCCCACCGGACCACCACCGGACCTTCCTGAAGTGTTCCTGGAACGCATGCGCGCGACGCTGGGTGCTTCCGCACCGGCATTTGAACAGGCACTGCAAAAAATTCCCCCGGTGAGCATCCGGTGGAACACTTCACACTTCGATCCTCCGGTGGGCGATCCCGTGCCCTGGTGCGCCACGGCATCGTATCTCTCCCAACGCTCGGCTTTCACCCTGGACCCCTTGTTCCACGCAGGCGCGTACTACGTGCAGGAAGCATCGTCCATGCTGTTGGAACAGGTCTTCCTGTCGGCCGGGTTGGCGGGCCGGGACCTGCTCGCCCTGGACCTTTGCGCCGCACCGGGAGGCAAGAGCACTCATCTCCGTTCGCTGCTCAGCCCGGGCTCCTTGTTGGTGAGCAACGAAGTGGACGGCCGGCGGCGCAGCGTGCTTCAGGAGAACATGTGGAAGTGGGGACACCCGAACGTGGTGATCACCGGTTCCACACCGCAGGACCTGTACCGCCTGCCCGGACGCTTCGATCTGATCCTGGTGGATGCCCCCTGTTCCGGCGAAGGCATGTTCAGGAAGGACCCTTTCGCCAGGGCCCAATGGAGCCCGGCACTGGTGGCGCAATGTGTGGCAAGCCAGCGCACCATCGTCGATGCTGCGTGGCACGCGTTGGCGCCCGGCGGAACGATCATTTACAGCACCTGCACCTGGGAGCAGCGTGAGAACGAGGTACAGGTGGCCCACTTGCTTTCCATGGGCGCCGAACCCATCGAGGTCGACCTCGACCCCGCTTGGGGAGTTGTGCGTAGCGAACTTCATGGAGCGATCGGCCATCGATGCCATCCCCACCTGGTGCATGGCGAGGGTTTCTTCATCGCTGCCGTGCGCAAGCCCGGGACCGCCGTGGGCCATGCAATGGCCACTGCCGCTGCCGTGCCTGAAGCAGTGGTACCATGGATCCGTGACGCTCCCGCACAGCACTGCACCGAACGCGATACGATCCACTTTGCGGTGGAGGGCCGATGGCGGCAGGTGCTGGCCGACCTGATGGATACCATGCATGTGGTGGCGCCCGGGATCCCCGTTGCCGAGCCCAAGGGTGCTTCGCTCAGGCCCCATGCGGCATTGGCCTTGAGCCAACTGCTTCAGCCCGCCGCATTCCAGCCCATTGCCTTGGAGCTCAACGAAGCCTTGGAACTGTTGCGTGGCCATGCCCTGCCGGGCCACGATGCCCACGGGACCGCGCTGGCGACTTACGCCAACAGGCCCCTGGCCTGGCTGCAAGGGGCTGGCACACGTTGGAACAACCGTTGGCCCGCCCCATGGCGTATCCGGAAACGGGGCGATTGAACAACGCCGTTATCTTTCGCCAAACTATTTCCGCATGGAGCTCATGACCCAGCCTCCCGTTTACGCCAACGCACCAGTGGCTTCCGCTGGTTCCCGGATCGGCGCGTACCTCATCGACGTCATCCTGCTGGCCCTGGTGGGTTGGATCCCCATCCTGGGCTGGATCGTGGTGATCGCGTACATGTTGACGCGGGATGCCCTGCCTTTCCTGGACGGACAGAGCATCGGTAAAAAGCTGGTGGGGATCCGTGCGGTCGATGAGAACGGCGCGGCGCTTACAGGGAACTACGGTCCTTCGGTCGTGCGCAACGTGGTGCTGTTCATTCCGCTCTTCCCGATCGTGGAACTGATCATACTGCTCACCAATACGGAAACGCGCCGCCTGGGCGACCAGTGGGGCAAAACCCGTGTGGTGAACGCGAAGTGAGTTCCATGCTACGTTGTCCGGTCGTGAACCGGGCCAAGCATTCGCCATGATGAACGACCTGCTCGACTGGTTCGACCGGAACAAGGTGGGCATCATCGGCACCCTCACCTTGCATTCCATGCTGTTGTTCGCATTTACGCTGTGGAGCATCCGTGCCACCCCGCGCGAGGAGGAGCGCAGCGAGATGCGGATCGAGATCGTGAGCGACGAACAGGCCGAGGAGATCGTGGAGGCCATCCTCAATGAGGACCAGGGTGTACCCCAGCAGGTCACCAATCTCAGCAGCAACATCATGGCCGAGTTGGCCAGGCCGAGCTTCTCTCCGGAACGCCTGTCGGAGCGGGTCGAGCAGGACCTTCAGGAATTCGAGCGGGAGGAGTTCGAGCGCCTGGCCGAAGAGCGCAGGGAGCGTGGCGAGGAGGTCACGATCCCGGAACTCGACCCCAGCAAATGGAACAAGGAGTTGTACATGGACAAGGCCGCCGAGGCCGTGAAAGTGGAGGGTGCCACCACGCTGTGGCACGACCTGAAGGATCCCCTGCGTGCCGAGCGACGGATCCATGTTCCGGCGTACATCTGCAAAGGCTTCGGGCAGGTAGTGGTGAACGTGGTGGTGGACCGCGAAGGCCAGGTGAAGGAGGCCCGGCTCGATGCGCAACGCACAACCACCACCGACGACTGCATGGTGGAGAATGCCTTGAACTCCGCGCGCAACGCCCGCTTCCACCCGCACATGCAAGCCCCCGACCGACAGCGCGGATCGATCTACTACCGTTACATGCCGCAATAGTCCATCGCCCGTGAGGACATCGCGGGAAGTGCCGAAGGACCTACCTTCATCCCATCACACAGCAACATGACCCGCTCCTCCCTCCTCCTTCCGCTTCTCCTCCTGTACGGCTCGGTGCAGGCCCAACAGAATGGCAACCCGCCCACTGTGGTTCGCAGCGCACCCATGGAAATGAAAAGCGACCCCAATGTGCTGCCCGCGCAATATGCCATTGCACCCGGATTGGTGGCCGTCACCGGGGTCGAAGTACTTCCTGCCCTACCTGATTGCGATGCGTCACCCGAGCGTGATGATTGCACGGCGGAAGGCATCCTGTCCGTACTGCGCCAGCATGCGGGCAAACCCGCCCTGGACCTGGCCCATGCGGGCGATCAGCCTGTGACGATCACTTTCCTGGTGAACCGTTTCGGCGAGATGAAGGACATCCGCGTGGAGCATCCTGGCGATCCCGGCTTATCGCGCATGGCCATCGTAGCACTGCACGATCTACCCAAGTTCATCGCCGCCACCCAGGGTGGTGCCAAGGTGGATGCCACGCTGCGCTTCAGTACCGGCTATGCCGACCTCTTCCCTGCGGGACGGTGAGCCCGAACCATTCCCCGGGCGCCACGTAGGGATGCAGGCATCCCGAAAATGTCCATGCCCATGAGGACCGATATGCTCGCTTACTACATGCAGGTGCTGGAGAAGATCAGCCGGGCCGATGCACGCATCTTCCGCAAAGAGCTCCGCAAGGCTTTCAGACATCTGGCTCCCTCCGATCGGAACCTGCTGAAGGAATGGTACCGGACCGCCTGTGTGTGCCGCCCGCGGACAGGCACGATGCAACAGGTGCCGGTAGCCAGTTCGACCAAGCGGAAGTGATCTTCAGTTGAAGAAGCGGCTGTTCCAAGCCTGCGTGCTGAACTGGCCGAAGAAGGCGAACCAGCCGAACACGGTGAAGCTGGTGAGCACCATGGTGCTCCAGAACAGGAACAGGATGCGATGAACGCCCCAGAAGCCCGCCTGGGGATCGGTGGTGATCAGCGCGTTGGGAATGAACAGGCTGATCACGATGGCAAGCGCCAGGACGACAGCGCCGAGTTGCACCGGTGAGCGCATGGGCCAGCCGAGCAAGGCACGATACCATTTCAGGTCACTGCCCCATTTGCTGACGAGGTAATACCGGCCCTCGCCCAAAGGCACGAAGAGCAAGGGGTCCACTTCACTGTCGCAGAGCTTGAAGCGCTCGGCCGGGGCCATTATCTTGAAACTGTGCAACGGCCCGGCCGCACGGCGTTCCAAATGACGAATGGCATGGATCGCTTGAAGCGGTAGTTCACCCTTGAACAGGCCGGCATCCAGGAAACGCAGACGGTACTTGATGCACATGGCCCTGATGGTGCGCTCGTGGAAGACACGTCCCGGTTCAGGTTGACGGATACGTGCGGGATGCTCCTTGCGGGAACCCAGGACCACGGCCCGCAGGATCGCATCGTGTTTGTCCTCCTCGGCAAGCAACAGGTGCACCTCATCCATCAGGCGGTGCTGGCCCAGAAGCAGTTGCTCCAGATCCTCTTGTGGTGTTCGCTGTGCCATTTATTCCTATTCGATGAAGGAACAGCACAAGTGGCCGTTCGGTTCGTCAACCCTCGTTGCGGGCGGCAAGGCTCAACTCCGCAGCAATGCGTTCCGCCTCGTCGCCCCCCTGCAGATCCTGCGATGCCAGCCGTACCTCCGGTGGTGCATCCGACGCAATGGAAGTACGCACCAATCCATTGGGAGGAAGCAGTGTGCAATGGGCATGCACATCCAGCGGTGCATTGTGCGTACCCTTCTCCACCACCACGCTCCAGATCGCATCGAAGGGTACCACGAAGCGTACGGGAGATTCCTCGAAAAGACCGCCGAAGAACGTGTGGGTCTTGCCCAGCTTGTAGGCCTTCATATCACGCCCGGTCATGAACTTCACCTTGGTGGGCTTGTCGATCTCGACCTCGACGATCTCCTTGCGTTTGGCCTCGAATGTCTTGTGCAGGAACTTCATGTACCGCTTGCAGTTTGTGTAAAGATAGAAAGTCGGACGGACGTCACAGCTTCACGCTGAGGACCGGGAAATTGGTGTGGTTCACGATATCCTCCGTCAGGCTGCCGTTCACCACATGGAAAAAGCCGGTGCGGCCATGGGTGGCCATGGCGATCATATCGGCATCGATACCCCGTGCGAAATTGAGGATGCCCTCCTCGATGCTCAGGTCGTTGTAGATGGTGGCGGTGTAGTTGTTCAGCTCGTGCCGCTGGAGAAAAGCGTCGATGGCCCGGTGGGTATCGTCACTGCGCTCGAAGGTCTTGGGAGTATTCACTTTCACCAGGTGCACCTTGGCCTCGAACAGATCGATCAGCGGCCTGAACACATCGAATTTCTCCACATCCTGAGGGGTGAAGTTGGAGGCATAGACCACGTCACGAATGTTCAGGTCCTCGATCTGGTGTTTGATCACCAGGACGGGCATCGGTGCCTGGCGCACCACACGTTGCGTATTGCTGCCGACCAGCCCACGAAGCCCGGTGGCGCCGTGGGAGCCCATCACGATGAGGTCCACCGAGGCGAGGCGCTCGTTCTTGAACATCTCGGTGAGGCTCATCTGGCGGAGCATGAACTTCTTCATTTCCACACCCTGCAGGAAGGGAAGTTTCGGCAACTCGTCCAGCCTTCCTTCTATTTCCTCCCGGATCTTCTGGTTCTCCGTGTGGAAATCGGTCATCTGCTCATACAGATGCACCACATCGATCAAGGCGCCACTGCGCCTGGCGATGGATGCGGCGACCTGCAAGGCGTGTGTCGCGCAGTCCGAAAAGTCGTAGGGGACGAGGATGGTCTTGATGCTCATGTGTACCGTTGGGGTCGCTGGTGCCGCCCTTACCCGCCGAAAAAGTAACACCTTGCCGCCGTCCCTCCAACTCAAGGCCACGAACAGGCGGGACCATTGGCTACTTTCGCCACCGATGGCGGAGCAACCCACGGTATTCGAATTACCGGCCACAGGCAAGACCCCCCGCGTGGTGATCGACCCGGGACAGGGCGTGATCTCGTTCTCCGGCTGTTCGGTGCCGGAGAACGCCGACAGCTTCTTTTCACCGCTCCACGACAGGATCGATGCCTATGCCACGGCGCCCACGGCACGCACCATGGTCCGCGTGGAATTGAGCTACTTCAATTCCAGCACGAGCAAATACCTGCTCGACATCTTCAAACAACTGGAGGATCTGCACGCAACGGGTGCGACCCGTGTGTCGATGGAATGGTTGCATCAGGCCAACGACCTCGACATGCAGGAAGCCGGGCGTGATTATCGGTCCCTGCTGGAGTTCCCCGTGAAGGTGTTGGCGACCTGAGCGTTCCGATCTACCGTTCATCGAACTCCTCCTGCCAGGTGCGGGCGGGAATGGCGATGCCATCGCGGAAGTGGACCACTTCGCCCCAGGGATGCTGGACCTTTCGGAAGATCACGGGCCGACCCTCGCGATAGACCCTCCGTTCCACCACCAAGGCCCTGCCCTCCCGCAGGATGCGTTCGTACTCCCCTTCGTCCTCGGGCTCGTCGTTCGCCATGGTGGAACGGGGTCGTTCCATCGGTGGTGCCACCTTTTCCAGCTTGGGCTGTACCACTGGCGGCGGCGACACCGGGGCTTCCCTGGGTGTTGGTGGTGGTACGAGCTCCTCGACAGTACGCTCGATCCGGGGCTCCCTGGTCGGCGGCACTGCGATGGCCTCTTCGCGTTCCTCCGGTACTGGTTCTTCACGTATTCGTAGAACCGGTTCCTCACGCACTTCCAATTCGGGTTCTTCCCGGGCCTTCAAGGAGTCCCGTTCCTCCTGCTCGATCTTGGCGATGAGCGCCTGAAGGTCCTGGATCTTCACTCTGGGGTAGACGTTGTAGGGCCGCAGGGTTCGGGCCTCCTTGTACTTTTCCAGGGACTCGTCGTAGCGTTTCTCGCGGAACAGGTTCTCCGCTTCGCTCATGACGGCCTGGTAGGCCACGTCGGCAGCGGCCCGTTCCTCCTCTTCCCGGGCGATCCGCGTACGCTCCTTGGCACTGAGCCGGTCGAAATCGCCCGCCAGGCCGGGGTCCTGCGCCACCAGCGTGGACCCAAAAAGCAGCAGGATCAGTGCGAAAGGCCGGTTCATAGCTTGTTGGCCACCATGGGTTCGAAGATAGTTCCCCGGCCATAACAGCATGTTCCTACGCAGGGAAGCGGCGCGGCGTTGCGATCGCCCCTGCTACTTGAGCGGCACTGCCATGTTACCTTGCGGCCCGTGACAACGCCTTGGCGGCTCCCGCTGGAACGTACCAAGAAGGACCCCGCAGCCGTTGATACCCGGAAGACCATCCACCACATGAGGACCGCAACGCTCAACCTTTCCCTGATCACCCTTTCGCTCATCGTCGTTTCCTGTGGCACCGATCCCGAGGAGAGCCCGCAGTACCAGCAGTTAAGTGAGGACAATAGCCGGATCGAAGCGGCCATTGCCGAGAAGGATTCCACGATCAATGCACTTTTCAGCACGGTCAATCGCATCAGTGATAATCTCCGTACCATCCGCACCAAACAAGGCCAGCTGACCGAGTATGGCGAAGGCGTGGAAAAGGACAAGGACATGGAGGAGCGTATCATGAGCGATATCGAGAGCATCGATGGGCTCCTGGCCGAGAACCGTGCCCTGTTGGATCGTTTGCGGAGCCAGGCCCGCAGCTCGGCCGCCAACATCAGTGAGTTGCAACGCACGCTCACCGAGTTGGAAAGCAGCCTGACGGAGAAGGATGCGGAGATAGAAACGATCAAAGAGGAGTTGTCCAGCACCAACAGTTCCCTGGCCACCCTGATCGAGATGTACCGCGACAAGGCACAGCAGGTCGCCCATCAGACCGAAGCCATGAACGCCGCGTGGTATGCGGTGGGTACATCCAAGGAATTGCGCGACAATGGCGTACTGTCCAAGGAAGGTGGTGTGATCGGCGTAGGCAGTGTGGACAAGCTCAATACAGTGGACCTTCCAACGAGCTATTTCACCCGCATCGATCTATCCGATGTGCTGGAGATCCCGTTGATGTCGGAAAAAGCCAGGTTGATCACCGCGCATCCTGCCGGAAGCTACCGTCTTGAAGCAGGCTCCGGAAAATTGGTCATCACCAATGCGGACCGGTTCTGGAGCATCTCCAAGTACCTGGTGGTGGTGGTGGATTAACCCCGCGCCATCGTTGGGAACTAAGGGGAGGTCAATGTCGGTGACTCCTGGGGCGTAAGGCGCATCTTCGATTCCCCACTGCTTTCTTCCTTCTTTTGCCTTTCGGCCTCCTCCTTTCGTCGGGCTGGATCCTCTGCCGCTTTGTGCTTGGCCTCCATGGCGGCACGGTCCCGTTCCTCCACGTTGATCCAGGAACAACATCCCTTGCTCCGGTCGATCACCACAGGCTTTGCCACCGCACTGATGTTCAGTTCGCAACAACCGGGTGAGGGGTTCCATTCACGCTTCTGCCGCAGGGCATCCATGCGTTCGAGTTGCTCCGGCGTCAGGATGCGATGTGCCCCGGACACTTGCATCGCCATGGCCTTCTCGATCCGTTCCTGGTAAGCCATACACTCCTCCTTCAAAGGCGTGATGGCCTTGCTCACGGCCGGATCATCCGGCGCGCCGCCCTGTTCCACGTGTCGCTCCATGGCCACCACCATTGTTTTTGCCTTGGAGGCACATTCCTGGCGTATTTTGACCACGGCTTCCTCGCCTTCCACGAAATGGGCCATCATGGCTTTCTGTTGCGCCTCGTCAATGTCCAGCAAGTTGACATAATGCGACAAACGCTGTTCAGCCATCTCCTGCGCCGACGAACCGCGCTCCTGGCTCATGCCCTGGTTGGCGCACACCAGAAAGATCAACGGTGCCGTGCTACGTAGGATCGAACGGGAGATCGTGTGTTTCATCATGCCGCAAGATAGTGTGGCTTATGATCAGCCTGCAAAGCAGGCCATTCAGCGCGCCGTCCGTCGCGGAAAGCCCGCTTCATCGAAATTGCGTTCCAGCCGGTACTCCACCAGCACCACCAGCACCACCGCCATCAGGACCATGGCGCCCAGCGTAATGATCAGGCCGGTGAGCGGGGCAAGGTCCAGGACCCAGCAGGTGATCCCCGTATTCAAGGTCATCCAGGCCAGGTACACCAGGTATTCACCTGCCATGGCCCGCGCCGCGATCCGGGTTTCAGGGCTCCGTTCGCTGCGCCGACCGTGGTACAGCAACACCGAAGGCAGGCCCTTGGGGAAGAGGTATTCCGATGCATAGACCATCAGCAACACCAACACACCGGGGATCAGTGCCAGCATGGGTCAGCTTCCTTTGGTTCCACGGATCATCTGCTCAATGTCGTCCCACATGCCGGGCTCCACCATCTCGAGCATGTTGAACTGACCGGCACCCTTCAACCATTCACCGCCATCGATGGTGACCACTTCGCCATTGATGAAGCCGCTGTAGGGTGAAACAAGGTAGGCCACCAGATCGGCCAGTTCCTGGTGCTCGCCCACACGGCCCAGGGGCACGCGCTTGGTCATGTCGAACTTCTCCATCATGTCGCCGGGCACCAATCTGCTCCAGGCACCTTTGGTCGGGAACGGCCCCGGTGCCACGGCGTTGGTGCGGATCCCATGGCGGCCCCATTCGGCGGCCAACGAGCGGGTCATGGCGAGAACGCCCGCCTTGGCACAGGCGCTGGGCACCACGTAGCCGCTGCCCGTCCACGCGTAGGTGGTCACGATGTTGAGCACCGCCTTGTCCCGTTCCCTCTTGGCGATCCAGTGTTTGCCCAGGGCCAGGGTGCAATTCACGGTACCCATCAGCACGATGTCGATGATGGTCTGAAAGGCTTTGCTGCTCAGGCGTTCGGTGGGACTGATGAAATTGCCCGCCGCATTGTTGATCAGCGCGTCCACCTTGCCGAAGCGTGCCAGGACCGCATCGCGCATGGCCTCCACTTCCTCGTACTTGCGCACGTCGCAGGCCAATGGCAAGACCGTGCCTCCGGTCTCCTGTTGAAGCGTTTCGGCGGTCTTGATCAACACCTCCAACTTGCGGCTGGTGATGCATACCGATGCCCCCAGTTGCAGGCAGTAGCGCGCCATGCCCAGACCCAGTCCCGTTCCACCACCGGTGATGATGAGCACCTGCCCATCCAGTGCCCCCTCGCGCATCATGCCTTGTCGGTCGCTCATGGTCAAGGTTCTCAAGGTGCGTTGGACCGTTCCGGCGCGTTGGTCCTGGTATTCCGACGGGGCGGTGGTGGGTCGGCCGGTTCCGGCGAGCGGATATCCTGCGGCGTCTGTTCGCTGCAATGCAGGTCCACCAGTTCCTGCACCTCGTTGCCGTGCAGGGATGTGAAGCGCAGGTCAAGCGCGGCCCTGAAATGCAGACAGGCCCGCTGCTTCTCACCGGCATCCAATGCAATGATGCCCAGGTTGCGGTAGACATAGGCATTGGTCCTGCCCTTTCGCCCTGCCAGCGTGATGTTGCGCAATGCGCGGTCCTTGTCGCCCAGCTGGTACCACGACCAGCCCCTGTTGTTGAAGGCGAAGCTGTAATTCGGATCCAGTTTGATGGCACGGTCGTAATCGGCGATGGCCTCGCGGTGCCGACCATTCGCCGCATGTACATGA
>JBGTIB010000014.1:0-8520 GCA_041745875.1 Flavobacteriales bacterium
GGCACAGGGCACTGCCACCTTGCGCGGCACGGTGAAGGACGAGGACGGCTACCCGCTCTTCCAGGCCAGTGTGGCGGTGGTGGGCGCCGGGCGCGGCATCGCCACCGATGAGCAGGGGCGCTACTCCCTGGAGTTGCCCGCTGGTGACAGTCTGCTGCTGCGCTTCAGCTATTCGGCCTTGGTGCAGCAGGAGTACCCCATGGTGCTGCGCGAAGGCGAGACGCGCACGCTGGATGTACGCATGCGTTTCCCCACCCTGGGCGTGGTGGACATCGAGGGTCAGCGCCTGCGCCGCGAGCAGGGCATCGAGAAGATAGACCCGCGCCTGGCGAAGTTCTCGCCCACCCCCTTGGGGGGCGTGGAGTCGCTATTGGCCGGGCAACTGGGCGTGATGATGCGCAGCGAACTGAGCGGCGGCTACAGCGTTCGGGGCGGCAACTTCGACGAGAACCTGGTGTACGTGAACGACATCGAGGTGTACCGTCCCTTTCTGGCGCGGGCCGGGCAGCAGGAAGGGCTGAGCTTCCCCAACCCGGACATGATCGAGCGTATGAACTTCAGCGCCGGCGGCTTCGAAGCACGCTACGGCGACAAGATGAGCAGCGTGCTGGATATCCAGTACAAGCGGCCCAAGAAGTTCGCGGGCAGTGCCATGGCCGGGCTGATGGGCGGTTCGGTCCACCTGGAGAACGCCATGATGGAGCAGCGGCTGCGCCAGATCACCGGCATCCGCTACCGCGACAACGGGCTGGTGCTGCGCGGGCTGGATACCCAGGGCGACTACCGGCCGGTGTATACCGATGTACAGAGCTATTGGACCTTCGACCTCACGCCCAACACGGAGATCGGCTTCCTGGGACTGTACTCCAGCAACAAGTACAATTTCACCCCCCAGAACCGCGAGACGGAGTTCGGCTCCTTCAACCAGGCGCTGCGCTTCACCGTGTACTTCGATGGTCAGGAACTGACCCAGTTCGAGACCTTCTTCGGTGCGGTGAACGTGAACGTGCAGGCCACCAAGGACATGCTGCTGAAGTTCACCGCCAGCGGCTATCGCACCTTCGAGAGCGAAAGCTTCGACATCCTGGGGCAGTACTTCCTGGACGAATTGGAGCGTGACCTGGGCAGCGAGCAGTTCGGTGAGGTGGTGGCCAACCTGGGGGTGGGCAGTTTCCTGGACCATGCCCGCAACGAGCTCGATGCCACGGTGTACACCTTCGCGCACAAAGGCTTCCTGCAATTGCCGAAGAGCTACCTGCAGTGGGGTGCCGATGTGCGCACCGAAATGATCAACGACCGCCTGAGCGAGTGGACGATGATCGACTCGGCGGATTACAGCATCCCCCTGAACAGCGGTGAGAACCTCGAACTGGACTATGTGCTGAAGACCCGGCTGAACATGGAAAGTGTGCGCGCCTCGGCCTATGTGCAGAACGCGTGGCGCTGGGACAAAGGACAGGACCGTTGGTGGACCTTGATCGCGGGCGTGCGGGGACAACACTGGACCTACAACGGGCAGACCGTGGTGAGCCCCCGGGCGCGACTTACCTACCACCCTGCCTGGAAGAAGCTGGATGCACAGGGCGACACTCTGGAGCGCGATTACAGTTTCTGGATCGCCACCGGCCTGTACTACCAACCGCCCTTCTACCGGGAGGTACGCCGACTGGACGGCACGTTGAACCCCGACATCGAGGCGCAGCGCAGCATCCACTTCCTGTTGGGCATGGACCGCATGTTCAGTATCTGGGAAAGGCCCTTCAAGTTCACCAGCGAACTGTACTACAAGTACATGGACGACCTGATCCCCTACCAGCTGGACAACGTACGGATCCGCTACCTGGGCACGAACAACGCCGCGGGCTTTGCGGCCGGGCTAGACATGAAGCTGAGCGGGCAGTTCATCGAGGGGGTGGACAGCTGGGTGGGTGCCAGTGTGATGACGATCCAGGAGGATGTGCTGGACGATTTCTACTACCGGCGTTTTAATGCCGAGGGAGACCTGATCGTGCCCGGCTTCACCTTCGACCAGGTGGCCGTGGACAGTGTGCGCGTGGAGCCGGGCCAGATCCCAAGACCCACAGACCAGCGCGTGAATTTCGCCATGTTCTTCCAGGATGAGATGCCGCGCTGGCCCACCTTCAAGGTACACCTGAGTCTGGTGTTCGGTACGGGTGTGCCCTTCGGTCCGCCCA
The DNA here is from genome assembly GCA_041745875.1 of Flavobacteriales bacterium. GTDB lineage: Bacteria > Bacteroidota > Bacteroidia > Flavobacteriales_F > PHOS-HE28 > PHOS-HE28. The sequence goes on from JBGTIB010000014.1 coordinate 2,196, forward strand.
ACGGCGACCGTTACGCCGACACGCTGCGCTCAGCCCTGTACCGCCGGGTGGACATCGGGTTCAGCAAGCAGTTGCTGGGTGCGAAGGGACAGGAGAAGTCCGGCTTCCTGCGCCACATCGACGATATGTGGATCAGCCTGGAGGTGTTCAACCTCTTGAACATCAACAACACCATCAACCATACCTGGGTGCGCGATGTGGTGGGCCGCAACTATGCGATCCCGGATTTCCTCACGCCGAGGCGTTTCAACTTGAAGTTGATGGCGTGGTTCTAATGGTTGAAGAGCATATGTGCCGCGCCAATATGTGCCGGGCCTTCAGCCCTGCGTAAATGCCTCTCTTCATGATCCCATGGCGCTGCCATGGGCTGGTATGTGTCGGGCCTTTGGCCCTCATACATTCCTCCTGTGATCAATGCTAATGGTCCACCAACCAGCTTCAAACAAATACGAGAGAACGCTATGCGCGACAGAACCAAGTCGCGTACAGCAAGGCGCGGGCTTGATCTCTTCGAATCTGGTTTTGGAGGGCTGCAGGCCCGGCACATCGCGAGGTTATGATACGTCCACATTGCGCCGCCCGGTTGACCCACACGTGATTCCGTCTAATTTAGCGCCACCATGCACGCCCGCCTCGCCGTCCTCCTGCTCCCCCTGCTCTTCGTGGCCTGTTCCACCAAGAAGTACGTGGCCTCCAGCCATCCCAATGGCAAGGACGAGGTGATCATCTACATGAAAGGCAAGGGCGAGGATGCCGTGAAGGTGATGGAGAAGGTCTACTACCCCAACGGCAAGATCGAATACATCGGCCGTTTTGAGGAGGGTGTGGAGCATGGCGAATGGGTGTACTACTACGAGACCGGCATCCGCAAGTATGTGGAGAACTGGAACAAGGGCGTGGAGCATGGGATCCACTACGACTACTCGCCCGATGGCAGTGTGTACCGCGAAATGCATTACGACAATGGTCGCCTGATCCAGGAGATCGACCGCAGCCGCCAGTAGCTTTTACCAACACGCATTAGGTTCGCGGTATGCAACGGCTCCCCAGGTGGGATCAGTTCCCGCATCGATTCACCCTGGTGATGGGGCTGGTGGCCTTGCTCCTCTTCATCGCGGAGCATGTGAACGGCCGCTTCTGGTTGAACGACTTCCGCGTGTATTACGGTGCTGCAAGTGCACTGCTGAAAGGTGAAGCACTCTATGGCGTGGCGCATGGCTTGAGCTCGGGCGTGTTCAAGTATGCGCCCATCATGGCCTTCGTGTATGCGCCCTTTTCGCTGCTGCCGTATCCGCTCGCGGCCAGTCTGCAGTTCGCCCTGATCACCGCTGCGTTCATCGGTGCCGTGCTGCAAGCCGACCGGATGGTCCGCAGCCATTTGCTCGATGGCCGCAGCCCCGCCTACCTGCCACTCTTCCTCACGACCCTGGTGGTGGTGGTACACCTGCACCGCGAGTTGCATCTGGGCAACATCAATGTGATGCTGCTCTGGGTCTTGCTGTTCGGACTGGGCAAGCTCCTGAACGGGCGTGACCTCCTTGGCGGAATGGCCATCGGTCTGGCCATGCTCGCGAAGCCGCACTTCCTCGTGCTGCTGCCGCTGCTCCTCCTGTATCGCCGCTGGGGAGCACTGGCGGCCATGGCCGGGGTGCTCCTGCTCGGCTTCCTGCTGCCTTCCCTGTTCCTGGGCTGGGAGCGTGGCATGGCCATGAACGTTGAATGGATCGAACAGATGGGTCGGCACAATGCCGCGCTGATCTACGCCGGGGGCACTTCCTACGAAGCGGTGAACACGGTGTACTCCTTCCTCTACCGATCGCTTTTCCAGCACTTCATGGCCACACCCGGCAATGTGTTGGCGTACGGGATCCTTGGGCTCATCGCACTCACGGTAGGCGGGCTCGTCCTCCGGAACCTGCGTGCCGGCATCCCATTCGCCCAAGGCTTCACCTTCGTGTTCCTGTTGTTGATCGCCCTGGTGCCCAGCATCACGTTGACTGACACCGAGCACTTCCTGCTGGCCATGCCACTGGTCGTGTACCTCGTGCATCATCTGGTGCCGAAAGCATCACCACGCTGGATCGTTCTCGTTTCGGTCCCGATCCTGTTTGCCCACGGCGGCAATTGGGAGGACCTGCTGGGACCCTGGTCGCAACGGCTTATACATTTGGGTGTGCTTGGCATCGCCAACATCCTTTTGATCGCTTTGACCATTGCACTGTTCCTTCGTCCTAGCAAGGAACCTGTACATGCAACGAGCTGATATCCAGAACATGATCATTCGTTCCGCCTTGCTGCCCGTGTTGTTGATCGTTTGGCAACTGCCCTCCAGTGCGCAACAACTCTACTTCCCGCCACCCCAAGCCAACTCTTCCTGGGACACCGAGGACCCGGCCGCATTGGGCTGGTGTACCGACCAACTGCCGCCGCTGCTCACCTTCCTGGAGGACAGCAACACCAAGGCCTTCATCGTGCTTAAGGATGGGAAGATCGTGATCGAGGAGTACTTCGGCACCTTCACGGCGGACAGCAACTGGTACTGGGCCAGCGCGGGCAAGAGCCTCACGGCATTTCTCGTAGGCCTTGCGCAGCAGGATGGCTCCCTGGCCATCGACGACCCTACTTCGCAGTACCTCGGTACCGGTTGGACCAGCCTGGCTCCTGCGGAAGAGGACGCCATCACCATCTGGCACCAACTGACCATGACCAGCGGGCTCGATGACGGCGTGCCGAACCCGAATTGCACCGATCCTTCCTGCCTGCAATATCTCGTCGACCCCGGCACGCGCTGGGCCTATCACAATGCACCCTACACCCTGCTGGACAGCGTCCTCAGCAATGCCACCGGCCAGGCCTTGAACACCTACCTCTTCACCAAGCTGACCCTCACCACAGGGCTCACCGGGCTCTACCTGCCACTGGGGGATAACAACATATTCTTCAGCCGGGCGCGCGCCATGGCCCGGTTCGGCCTGTTGATGCAAGGTGAAGGAACGTGGGACAGCACCCCGGTGCTCACGGATATGGCGTACTACGATGCCATGATCACACCATCTCAAAGTTTGAATGAGGCCTATGGCTATTTGTGGTGGCTGAACGGTCAGGCCAGCTATCAGCTACCCGGTATTCAATTCGAGATACCAGGACCAATGATGCAGGATGCACCCTCCGATGCCTACAACGCATTGGGTGCGAATGGCCAGATCATCAACATCTCCCCCAGCACCGGCTTGGTGGTGGTGCGCATGGGCGAACTGCCCGGGACCGACTTCGTGCCCAACTTCTACAACAACGATATCTGGCAGTACTTGAACGCGGTGATCTGCGCACCGGCCGGAATGGAGGGCAGGGATACTCCTTCCGTCCTGCTTATGCACCCAAACCCGACATCGGAACAAGTGGAGCTTCGTACGGATGGCGTCGAGATCCGTGAGGTACTGCTGACGGGCAGCGACGGGCGACGGTATGTTGTCGCGCTCAACGGCGGGTGGGTGGATGTGAGCGGTCTTGCTGCAGGGCTCTACCACTTGGAAGCCCATCTTGTGGACGGTACGCTGCGCAAAGGGCGTTTGGTGGTGCAGCGTTGAGCCTATCCGGGTCACTGGAATTTCCATTGATCGGCTGTCCTCATGGTTCCCGTTGTGTGACCATCGTCACAAAGCAGGATGATGCTTCCCGCTAGCTTGCGCAGCTACTGCTTACAACTGAAAGGACCACACATGGCACTTACCGCTGAACGCTGCGTTCCATTCTTCATGCGTATCGCAGTATGGCTGCTGTTCCTGGGAACGCTACTCGCTACGCTATCCGTTGCGCAGAACCCCCTGGCCATACCGCCCACGCTAAGCGGCGCACAGATCGACCTCACCCTCCAGAACGGCACCGTGCAGTTCCTGCCGGGAGCGCCCACCAGCACCATGGGTGCCAACGGTCCCTTGCTGGGTCCCACGTTGGTGTTGGAGAAGGACCAGTTCGTCACCATGAACGTGACCAACTCGCTGGGCGAACCGACCACCATCCACTGGCATGGCATGCACCTGGCACCGGAGAACGATGGCGGACCGCACATCGTGATCGCACCGGGGGAGACCTGGAGCCCGGCCTTTCCCGTGCTGGACAAGGCGAGCACGCACTGGTACCACCCGCACCTGCACGATAAGACCAACGAGCATGTGGTGAAAGGCATCGCAGGCTTCATCATCGTGCGTGATGCCGAGGAAGCTGCCTTGACCCTGCCACGCACCTACGGGGTCGACGACCTGCCGCTGGCCATCCAGACCAAGGAACTGGATGCGAACAACCAGGTGGTATGGCATGGCGCGATGGACACGCACGTGATGGTCAACGGCAGGATCGACCCATTTGTGGCGTTACCCGCACAGATGATACGCCTGCGCCTGCTGAACGGCGCCTCCGAGCGCAGCTTCAACCTGGGTCTTTCCACCGGGGCCACCTTCCACCAGATCGCCAGCGATGGTGGCCTGCTCACAGCACCCGTGAGCATGACCCGGCTGCGGATGGCACCCGGCGAACGCGCGGAGATCCTCGTGGACCTGGGTGCGCTGGAAGGGCAGAGCATCCACCTGCGCAACTTCGGATCGGAATTGCCCAACGGCATCTACGGCGCCACACAGCCCGGCATGGGGCCCGGCCAACAGATCCCCGGCTACACCACCAACCCGCTCAACGGCGGCAACTACGACATCCTCCGGCTCGATGTGGTTGCCCCCACTGCCGATCCTGTCACCACCCTGCCCGGGAACATGACCACGCACACCCCCTGGACCGAGGCCGATGCCGATACCACCCGCATCATCACCTTCAGTCCGGTCAACATGGGACCTACGGCGATCCAGGGTCCGTTCGTGTTCGACATGATGCCCTTCGACATGATGATGATCAACCATGAGATCCCGTTCGACAACGTGGAGATCTGGGAACTGCGCAACCAAACGCCCATCGCGCACCCTTTCCACATCCACGATGTGCAATTCTACATCCTCAGCATCAATGGCGCCCCGCCCCCACCCAATATGCAGGGCCGCAAGGACGTGGTTTTGGTGCCGGGCGGCAATGGCGTGGTGCGCTTCATCACCAAGTTCGAGACCTTCTGGAGTGATGAGTTCCCCTATATGTACCACTGCCACATGCTCACCCACGAGGACGATGGCATGATGGGCCAGTTCCTGTTGATGCCACCGGATAACGTGGGCATTGAATGAATTCCATACAGACAGCAGTTGCAACTCTTCCCCAACCCTGCCACCGACCAGTTGGAACTGCGGCTGGATGCAACGCTGGGTGCGGGTGATATTGCGATCACGGATGGCTTGGGTCGTATGGTGCGCACCGAGCGTGTCACTGGCGATCGCGTACGATTGGATGTGAAGGACATGCTGGCTGGGATATACATGATCACCTTCCACGGGGAGCGCGGTGTGGCGGCGGTGCGGTTCGTGAAGCAGTAGGACACGCCCACAGCTTTGGATCCGTATATCGATCGCGCGCATTGGTCCATGAGCGTGCATGGGAATTGGATCGCCATACCTTTCTTCGCATACCAAAGTATACTCCCATGCGCCCATCCAAAGCATTACTCGTCTGCTCGGTGGCCTTGTGCCCCATCACTGCCGATGCGCAACCTGTGCTGGATGGGAGCATTGTTCCAGTGCCTGGCACCAATTGCCACTACGCTCGGGCATTCAACTATGTGCCATTCCCCATCGGCATGGGTATCACCTGGGACTATTCAGCCATACCAGCTTCATTGTGGTATTCAAACATGTATCACGATCCAACGATCACACCGGGAGGATCGGATTTCCCGGATGCCACCGTCGCGGTGATCGACCCCGACTGGCCCGAACAAGCCTTCTTCCAACGGTATGATGCCACCGGTGCCTATACCCTTGGCAAACATCACTCGGCCGTGCAGCAATCCGATGTGTACCTGGAGCCTGGGAAATTCCTTCAATTCCCACTCATCGTTGGGATGTCATGGACCGATTCACTGGTTCAGAACAGCAGTTCCGGACCGGTCCCCTTCGTAACACAGAACGAGGTCACAGGGTATGGTCACCTCACATCGATGATCGTCACGAACCAACCTGTACTGCTCTTGTCATCCTACTATGCCGAAGGCGATCCGAGCGACCCGTTCGGATCAGCATTGGAGATCGACATGCATTTTCTCTACTCAGCCGATCATCCCTGCCACCTTGCGCTCATCATGGTGGATAGGTTCTACTGGGATGGACAGCTTGACAGCGAAACACAAACATTCTATCTGCTGCAGGACTTCACAACCGGTAACACAGCTCAAGTT
>JBGTIB010000015.1:0-2919 GCA_041745875.1 Flavobacteriales bacterium
GTTGGTTCACCACCAGCACCAGCAGCCCCAAATAGATCAGGCCCCATATGGCGAAGGCGTACCCCGCTGGTGTGAACAGGTTTGCGTACCGATCACTCACCTCGCCCACAGTGTTGCCATTGATGGCCCCGGTGTTGCTCCAGTAGTTCCAAAAGATGACGGCGAGCACGACGATCGTATTGAGGACGGCGTAGAACTTCTTCATAGCGCGGACAGTATTTGCGATGGTACTCCTACGAAGGTAGGACCACTGGAGGGCAGCCCGCAGCGCGATGCAGCAGGTTGAATGGTCCGTATCTGAAGGTCTGATAAGCGGACACACCGGGCTGGGATGATATACCCACTGCATCGACTCCAGCGGCACTACCTTGCTCCACCACCCTCCATGCAGGTCCACCTCACCGACCAGAAGAAACACCTCAGGAAACACCTGGAGCGGCTCGGGAAAAAACAGGTGATGGCATACGAGCGGACCGAATTGCGCGAGGCGGTCTCGATGATCGAACTCGAAACAGCCTTACCCTTGGAGGAACTGGATCTGCGGCCCCTCTTTGCATACGACATCTTCCCAAGCCACATCATGAGCCACCTGTCGGAATGGACTGTTGCTGGCCGGGCGATGGAAGTGGGCGATACCATTGTGCAGCAGGTCTACCTGCCACCCACGCCATCCTTCTCGCAGAAACTCATTTTCGCTGTGCGGGTGAATGCCGTGATCGACGAGCCGGAACGGAAAGGCTTCAGCTACGAGACCCTCGAAGGACATGTGGAGCAAGGCATCTCCACCTTCACCGTGGAGCGTTCCGGGGACAAGCTCATCTTCAAGGTCCACACCTTCTCAGCCCCTGCCACCTTCCTTTCGCGCATGCTCGGGCAGGTGTTCTCCATGCCTTACCAGAGCTATTGTACGAAGGCGGCATTAGCGCACGTGCGGAGATCGATCAGGTAGGACCCGACGTGCCGCGAAGAACGGACCTGCAAGCCATGGTATAATTGGAGGTTCGGGTGACCGCATCCACTCTTCGCCAAGCCTCGACATGAACACCTCGCGAACGGCGAACAGACCCGGCGGCGGCTTGGTGCAAAGCTGCTACTTCGACCCTCCCTCATCACCGGGCATCATCCCCAGTTGCTCCATCATCTTCATCTCTTCCATATACCCCCTGTGCTCCACCACCTTCCCGTTCTCGAAGCGCAACACATCCACTGTATGCACATCGATCGCCTTGTTTGTGGCCGGCATGCCTTCGCCCATGGAACCGGTGTTCACACCCTTCCATCGGTAATGTGCGACCACGCGGTCGCCATCTGCGATCATGTGCAGGTCCACCGTCTTGTTGTCCGTGAAGGCCCCAGAGGAGATGGCGATCATGTCATTCAGCTGCTGAATGCCTGTGGAGCTGACACCCGGCATGGGGATGTTCGACTTGAAATTCTCCGCCACGATCACCTCGATGCCGTCCGTGTTGCCGGTGAACCACAGGTCGAGGACGCGCTGGATGGTCTCCTTCATTTGCTCCATCTCCGCATGCTTCGCGCAACCGTCTGTCAAAGGGCGGTATGTTGGTTACCTTAGCACTATTGATCAGGAAGCCATGTCCGGAGTCGATCTGAAGAAGCGCCTAATGCACCGCATCGCGCGTTCCAAGAACAGCGCATTGTTGCGCGAGGCTTATCGCTTGATGGGCACTGACGCTACGGATCTGGAACCGTACAAGCTCACCAAAGAGCAACAAGCCTCTTTGAACCGTGGCAAGAAGGATGTGAAGGCAGGCCGCACACTTACCGAGCGCGAGGCCAACAAGGCCGTGGACGAATGGCTCGGCAAATAGTTCATTTCCCAACTTTGCACCAAGCGTCAAAACCATGAGCACACTATCACTCCGTTCCGAACTCTCCGAACTGATCGCGAAGGAGAAGAACGCCTCCTTGTTGGAGGTGCTCAAGGACATCCTCAGTGGTGGATCAAAGAACGCTTTGTTGAAGGCCAAGCTCACGTCGCGCGCGTTGAAGGCCGAGGAAGACCTTGCCGCGGGTCGTGTGCTCTCCACTGATGAGGTTCGTGCGCGTCTCGCCTCACGGAAAAAGCAGTGAGGCTCCATGTATCCGAGTACGCGGCTGCGCGACTCGATGACATTTGGGACTACTACGCCGTTGAAGCCAGCGAGCGCGTGGCCGACCGGATCACCAGCAAGATCGTGGACGATATCGACTGGCTGCTTGAGCACCCACGTGGAGGCCAGTATGAGCCGCTGCTTGACCATCTGGGTCTGGGCCACCGCCGCAAGGTCAGCGGCAACTACAAGATCATCTTCCGCATTATCGACGACCTGATCTTCGTGTCGGACATATTCGATACGCGACAGGACCCGGAGAAGATGGTGTGGTGATCACGGTACCTGGGAGCGAAGCTGCTACTTCGATCCCGCCTCATCGTCGGGCATCAGGTGGCGGGCATGCCTTCGCCCATGGAGCCGGTGTTCATGCCCTTCCAGCGGTAATGCGGCGATCAGGTGCAGGTCCTCCGTCTTGTTGTCCGTGAAGGCCGTAGACGATAAGGCGATCATGTCCTTCAGCTGCTGGATGCCCGTGGAGCTGACATCCGGCTCCCATTTATCTAACTTTGATCACATGGAATGGCACACGCGCATTGTTTCCGACAAGGACATCCTGCTGGGTAAGCCAGTGATCAAGGGCACGCGCATTTCCGTGGAGTTGATCCTGGAGCTTATGGCCGAAGGCTGGACCGAAGCACAACTGCTGGAGAGCTACCCGAACATCACCACCGAGGACCTGAAGGCGGTGTTCGCCTACCTGCGCGACGGCATGCACCAGGCCATGTACCTGCCCATGCGCCGAACTGCCTGATGCGCTTCCTGGCCAACGAGAATTTCCCTGACCCGAGCATCGTGATCCTTC
>JBGTIB010000016.1:0-2334 GCA_041745875.1 Flavobacteriales bacterium
GCCGAACACCACCCCTTAAGGGGTGGTGTTCGGCAAGCGCGCGCGAGGAGGCAAAGCCATCGAACAATCGTACCCCTTTACGTAGTAAAGGGGCTAGGCGCTGATGAGAGCCCATCCGTAAGACGACACACATCGAAAGGAGATTCACTGGAGCGCTTTGAATTGCCGCAACAGGGTCTTGGTCCAGCAAGGTTGCGATGTGGGTTCTCGTGGCTTGTGAGGTGCCTTCTCGCCCCCTTCGATTGATGGGTTGGTATGCCTCGATGGTATCGAGGACGATCAGAGGGCTTTTTTGACTGAAGCGACCAAGGGAATCTGGTGCCGTATTTCGCGTGAGCGATCGCAGCGGAAAGCCCACAGCGAGGAACGAGCGAGGACCTGCCTGTCCGGCAGGCAGGCTTGAAGCGGAAAGCGCGACCCGAGGCTCTGCGAGGGGCACGCCCAAACAACCGCTATGCTTCACGGCGTTCATGCTCTGTGGGTGTGGCGAAGTGGGAAGCGTTGACCATCCTTGTAGTCCGGTGGTAGGTTAGGACTCTTGATGCCAAAAGGCCCCGATCCATTACTGGTGTAATAGAACTGCTGAGGATCTGCTGAGAAACGACCAGCGCAGAGTAGCCGCAGGACCGTACTATCGGCAGCCACAGATTCAACTGCAATGTCGATCCAAACCGGAACCTTCTCGTTTCGGTTAAGCAGATCAACAACCTCCTTGGCCGTGATCATGTCGTGTCTTTTGCCAGCATCATCCGGATAGACGTCGAACTGCTTGAGTTCCGGACTATCGTGGGAAACGCTCAGGTGAACGTTGTACCGGAAATCTGTCGTCAGCTTGTCTGATACCATGGCCTCGGCAAACTTGAACGCAGCATAGCTCGCGCCAAGCAAGAGGAAATGGAAGTCAGGCTTCTTCATCAGTTCCGGAGCACTTTGCCCGTAGTAATGATCGACTGCAACCGCTCCAACGTCTTCTTCTGCATGCACAATTCCACAAAGGCTTTGCGCTCCAGGTCCAACAGGTACTGCTCGCTCACTTCGGTCTTCTCGCTGAGGTCGCCACCGCAGAGCACGTAGCCGAGTTTCTCGCTGATGAGCGCGTCGTGCTCGCTGATGTAGTTGCCGCTGAGCATGCTGTTGGCGCCCACGTAGACGATGCCGAGGCCCTCCTGGCCCATCACGGTGATGTCCTTGCGCGGCGCGGGCTTGGTGTAGCCCTTGTTCCAAAGGTTCAGCGCGCACTGCTTGGCGTAGGCGAGCTGGTGGGCGCGGCTTACGATCACCTCGTCCACGCCGGGACGCAGGTAGCCGAGGCCGAATGCTTCGTGACCGCTGGTGGCCACTTTCGCGGTGCCGATGGTGAGGAAACGCTCGCGCATGCGGTTGATGCGGATGTCGCCGTCCTTCAGTTCGTCGCTGAGGCGCAGGGCGAATTCCTTGGTGCCGCCGCCGCCGGGGATCACACCCACGCCGAACTCCACCAGGCCCATGTAGGTCTCGGCATGCGCCACCACCTTGTCGGCATGCAGGCACAGTTCGGTGCCGCCGCCGAGGGTGAGGTTGTGCGGCGCCACCACCACGGGGATGCTGCTGTAGCGCACGCGCATCATGGTATTCTGGAAGGTGCGCACGGCCATTTCAAGGTCCTCGTACTCCTGCTGCGCGGCCATCATGAAGATCATGCCCACGTTGGCGCCCGCGCTGAACACGGCGGCATCGTTGTAGATCACCAGGCCCTTGCCGCTTTCTTCGGCGAGGTCCATGGCTTTGTTGAGGCCCTGGATCACCTCCGCACCGATGGTGTTCATCTTGGTGCTCCAGCTCAGGCACAGGATGCCGTCGCCCAGGTCGCGCACCACGGCGTTGGGGTTCTTCCACACGATGCTGCTGTCGGGCAGGTCGGCCAGTACGATGAGGCCTTCGCCACGCGGCACGGGCTTGTAGCTCTTGCTGGCGGCATCGTAGTACATGCGCTTGCCGCCTTCCACTTTGTAGAAGGACGTGTGACCGGCCTTCAGCATGTCGCCGATCCACGCTGCCATCTTCACACCGGCGGCTTCCATGTCCTTCACGGCCTTCTCAACACCGATCGCATCCCAGTACTCGAAGGGTCCCATTTCCCACGCGAAACCGGCGCGCAGGGCATCGTCGATCTTGTACAGCTCGTCGCTGATCTCGGGCACGCGATTGCTCACATACGCGAAGAGCGCGTGGAAGCTTTTGCGGTAGAATTCACCGGCCTTGTCGCTACCGGCATAGAGCACAGGGATGCGCTTCACGAGGTCCTCTTCCTTCTTGGCGGCTTCAAGCGTGGCGAACTTGGGTTTCACCTGTTCG
>JBGTIB010000017.1:0-5845 GCA_041745875.1 Flavobacteriales bacterium
GCACCTGCGGATCAAACGCTTTTACGGCACCTCGGAGAACGCTGTGAAATGCCAGATCTGGATAGCCGTGTCGGTCTATCTCCTGGTGGCCATCATCCGCAAAAGGTTGCGATTGGAGGTATCGCTTCATTCCATGTTACATATCTGCTCGGTCATGCCCTTCGAGAAAATGCCCGTCCAGCAAGCCTTTCGGACCGATGCCCTTGCACCAGCAAACCCTGACCCGCTGAAACAGTTGAATTTGTTCGACTTTTAACCGGACAGCAGTGATCATGAATGAATTACTGTCGCTGGCGCGCGTCAACCCGATGACGCCGCTGGCGCGACGTTGAAGGCCTCGGTGCTGAAGATCATTGATACAGTTGGCAAAGCGCTGACCGCTCTTCAATACCACCGTCAACGCGTTCTGGACCTGTGGCATGCCAGCCCGAGCGTTGCCGATCGGAAACAGATGGTGCAGTTGTTCCACCGTGGTCTGAGGAAATAGTACACCTTTCAAAAACACAAGGATAGCAGCATTGGGGTCATGGAGCTGCCCACACCTTCCACTCCGAAGTACCCCGTACGCTGCCCCCAGCCCGATGCTTTCATTAGCCTGCCTCACTTAGCATTGGTTTAACACAAACTTGATGATCACGAAACGGGACCATGGGACCTTTGTCGACCCCGATCCATGATGCGCAGCCCGCGTTTCGCAAGTCCTGAAGGACATGGATCATTGGCCCGTCCTTGCTGTAACGCCCGTCAAACCGACCTTGCCTGATGGCGAAGTGGAAGCGGACCAACTGGGATCGGCCCTACCTGAACGTCCTGGACTACCTGGTCAAGGAGTGGGTGTTCATCGCCATCATCGTGATGGGCGTGATCCTCGCCCAGGTGCTGGTGGGCTACGGTCAGGCAGCCATGTGGCTGGGCTTCCTGTTCGCCGCCTATTCCGCCGTTGCCAACGACAGCATCCAGTCGCTGGGCACTTTCATCGAGAGCAACAGGGACAAGAAATGGTGGGTGCTCTGGCTCTTCACCGGCGTCATCTTCCTGGCCACGGTCACCTTCAGCTGGGTGTATTTCGATGGGGATGTGACCTACCAGCGACTTACCGGCGCTGACGGTTCGTCTCCCTTCCCGCATCCCACCCAGTTCAGCGTCTTCCAGATCATCGCGCCCATCGTGCTGTTGATCCTGACGCGGCTGCGGATGCCGGTGAGTACCACCTTTCTGTTGCTCAGCGTATTCAGCGCGGACACCTCCGGCATCACCTCCATGTTGGGCAAGAGCCTCAGTGGTTACGCCCTGGCCTTCATCCTTTCGTTCGTGGTCTGGTATTTCAGCTACAATATCATCCGCAAATACTTCAAGAGCCGCAGCGCCCACGGCGCCTGGACGGCGCTGCAATGGGCGGTGAGCGGCGCACTTTGGGCGGTGTGGATCATGCAGGATGGAGCCAACATCGCGGTGTTCCTGCCCCGGCAACAGTCCGCCTTCGAGTTCACCATCTTCGCCGGCACCATCTTCCTGGGCCTGGGGCTGCTCTTTTATTTGCGCGGCGACAAGATCCAAAGGATCGTGACCGAGAAGGTGGGCCTCAGCGATGTGCGTGCGGCCACCCTGGTGGACTTCACCTATGTGCTGTTGCTGATCTACAAGCTCTTCATCAGCACCGTGCCCTTGAGCACCACCTGGGTCTTCCTCGGGATCATCGGGGGGCGCGAGATCGCCATCAACCTGGCACGGGTCAGGAAAGGCAAGCGCCACAAGGTGAAGGCCCTTCACATGATCGGCCGAGACCTGCTCTACGCCTTGATCGGCCTGGCCATCTCCATGCTGCTGGCCATGGGCGCCATTCCCTCCATCCGCCAGCAGGTGGCGGAGTGGTTCACCAACCTGCTCTGATAAAGTCCGGTGCACTGCGAACACGCTCGGCCGTATCGGCAGTCACCGGCACATTCCGTTCTTCTTGGCACAAGGCTGTCCTGGAATTGCGCAGGGTTCCACTGGCTCGGAACGTCGGGTACGTGCCTCAGTATGTACCTGCTGAGTTCTGAAGGGACGCTGTGCAGGTTTGCAGCATGAGACCAGTGCGACACGGTTACGTTTGTTACGCTGCGCATTCCATAGCAATGAACAGATCACACATGGGGACCAAAGTTGGACAGCGGCGCGCATGGCTGCTCTTGCTGGGCCTGCTGGTCCTGGCCTATGCACTGCTTAGCAAGTGGAACAAATGGCCGTTCGGCACAGCTTTACTGATCGTTTCGGCGATCCTGAGTTGGGCAGGAGCGTTGGTGCATTGGTACCGACACAGGCACAGCGCTGCCGGCGTATTGGGATCGGCAACGGCCATGTTCGTCACGTATGTTGTGTGGCGGATGCTCTATTGGGAGGGAGCTATGATCGTGGGCGCCGCAGCACTCGTGCTTGCCATGTGGGTGTTCGTCCTATGGTGGCGGCACGATCGAGCGCACTCGCGCACACCTGCCCTTGCTGGCATCGTGCTCGCATGCACCATCGGACTGATGGCCGTGCCGGTGCATGCCTTGTACCACTATATGTTCTTCGAGACACCCGGCGCCCAACGCTTCATGCACAGCGGCGTGGGACATTGGTACCGCTACGGTTGGTTCCTTTACCAGGATGGGCACTTCGCCAGAAGCGCGTCCATGATCGATCGTGCCATGGTGGAAGTTGAGCAGAACGAGGCCAGGACCGGGCACGATGGTGAATGGCTGCTGGTGCAACTGCGTGCAACGCGTTCCGCGATCGAAGCACGCACATGGGGCGAATTCCGGCAGTTGCATGTGCCGCAGGATCCACCACAATGATCAACGGCAATAGGGGCGTGGCCCGTAGGCTTGCACAATTGTTTTGACATCGATGGAACACCGGTACACGTGGTAATGCGGGCACACCCGATCCAGCGGCGCTTGAACGTGCGGCACAGGAGTTACAAGGGGATGGTTGGGCAGGAGGCGGAGTTGGGGATGGTGAGTGATGCGCTGGGTTGGTCGCAGGGTCTACTTCGTTAGACCCTGCGGAGGTTTAAGGGTTTAAGTGGCCCTGAGCCACCACGTGCCGGGCAACACCGCTGTATTGCAATTGGTGGTGCGGGATATGGCAGGAAGAGTGGTGCAGACCTTCACGGCAGGGGGTGCGCAAGGACAGACCTTGTGGGACATCCGCGGCATGGCTGCCGGCGTGCATAGCGTGGAATTGCTGCGTGATGGACGTACCTTGGAGGTGGTGCGCGTGGTGCTGAAACCATGAGGATCGGGATCAACGCTCCGAGGTGCAAGCGCTTGGCGCGCAACGAAGACGAAGGAACGACTTGGGTCGCCCTCGGGTCGGACCCACTGAAGGGCTCAGTGAGCCCGACAGCCCTACTCGAACGAAAAGAAGAAGTAGAACACCGCAGCCCATTCCCGTGGCACACCCGCCGCGTAGCCGATGGTGCTTCTGCTGCTGTTCTCCACCCGGCCATCGCTGTTGACGTAACCGATGGTGCTTCGGCTGCTGTTCTCCACGCG
The DNA here is from genome assembly GCA_041745875.1 of Flavobacteriales bacterium. GTDB lineage: Bacteria > Bacteroidota > Bacteroidia > Flavobacteriales_F > PHOS-HE28 > PHOS-HE28. The sequence continues at coordinate 3,522 of JBGTIB010000017.1, forward strand.
TCCATCCTTGTTCACGTAACCTACGGTGCTGCGGCTGCTGTTCTCGATGCGCCCATTGTAGCTGATGTACCCGATGGTGCTGCGCGAAGCGTTCTCGATGCGGCCATTGCTGTTGATGTAGCCCACCGTGCTGCGTGATGCGTTCTCGATGCGGCCATCCGCGTTGATGTAGCCCGTGGTGCTACGCGATGCATTCTCGATGCGTTGCGCACTGCCGATCAGTGTAAGCAGACAGCACAGTGAGAAAAGGACCAGGCGCATGATCGCTGTGGTTTTGCGCCCTTGCGCAAACACCGTTCCGTGGATCAGCGCGCTACACTTACACAGGGATGGCCGCCGTACAGCATAGTGCGTGGGTCCCACTACTTGCATCATACCCCACGGCATATCGGTCCATACCGAAGAGCATGAAGGTGCGGATCGCCGAGGCGAACGAGTTGCTGTGGTAGGAGAAGATCTACGGCATCTGCTCCACCTTCGTATTGGTAGGCACCACACCACCGATGTTCTGCAGGATCGGGTCCCGGTCGTTGGCCGCTCCGGCATACTTCACCGAACCGTCCAGGTTCACGTCCTCGGCATGGTATCCTGCAAGGGTGTTGGTGGGCACGACACCTCCGATGGCTTGCAGGATCGGGTCCCGGTCGTTGGAGGAACCGGCGTACTTGATGATGCCGTCGAAGGTCACATCACCCGCCCACAGCACTTCCGCGGGGAAGGCGCCTCCGATGCTTTTGCGACCGCCCACACCATAGCTCTCGGTAGTGGCAATGCTCAGGTCCAGCGCCGTTACAACACCCATGGCCACGGGGTCCTTGGTCATGGTGGCCAGGTGGTTGCGGTGGAACACGGCCACTTGGTAGCTGCCCGGCGAGAGGGAGAAGGTGAGGGCTGATACGCCGTCCACATCCACCACATCGCCATCGCGCTGCAGCAGGACGGCGCGGCTGGCGAGCACCTCGGTCAGGTCAGCGGTGGAACGGATCTCCACCAGCACCCAGTCCACGATGGCATCATTGCCCGCCACGGAAAGCACGGTGGGCGCGATGGTGCCGCTGCCTTCGGTGGGGCCGTAGCCCAGCGCGGTGTAGGGTTCCGTAAGCGGGAAGGAGGGGAGTGTTCGCAGGGCATCGCCCATCAGGCCGGTATTCACATTGTACGGACCTTCCAACACCATGCGCAGGGCTAGGCCCACGTTGGGCACTGCGTTCATCTCCGCATCGCCATCGGCCACGGTGAACTCTCGGAAGCTGCTCACACCGGTGAGCGAACGGGCGTAGGGGTTGGTACCCGTGGCGGCGCCGAGGGTGTTTGTGGTCCAGTCGCTGCCGTAGTAGCTGGCCAACGCGCTGCTCGTACGATCGAAGCCCGGTAGTTCATGCGCGGCGTCCCATTGCAGCACCACGGTGGCGGTGTTGCCGCCTTCGGTCGCTTCGGAGATCACCCAGGTGCGGTCCACCACATCGCTGGTGATGGCGCTGCCCGTGGCCTCGCCCGGTGCATCGTACTCCGTGCTCACACCGGGTTGCACCCGCCCGGCGAAGGTTTCCACTGGGCCACTGGTGAGGCTTACAGAGAATGGGTTGTAGCCATCCACGGTGCCCACGGGGAAAAGGTAGTTGGCACCGTTCACCGCGCGACGGAACGTGCCCGTGCCGTTGGTGACGAAGTGATTGGCCGCCGTGCCGCCCACCAGGCTGGCAAACGTACTGTTGCTCAGCGTCAGGTCGTGATCGCCCAGCGTCACGGTACCATTGGCCAGGGTCAGCGTGTTGCTCACGGTCTGGTCGCCTTCCAGAAGCACACCAGCGGTGTTGTTGATGCGCAGGTTGCTAAAGCTGCCCGTGCCGGAAAGGGTTTGTGTTGCACTTCCACCGAAGCTGAACTGGGTCGCGGTGATGGTGCCGTTGTTCTCCACGGCGGTGCCGATGAAGCTGGGGCTTTGGCTGGTGCTCAGCGTGGCACCCGCGGCCACGTTGATGGTGCCGTTGGGGGTTGCGAAAGCGGCGACCAGGTTCAGGGTGCCTCCGTTCACATGCAAGGCGCCGCCCGCCAGTTGCACAAAACCACCGGAATTCTGGGTGAAGATGCCCGCGTTGTTCTTGTGTACCGTGCCCTGGTTGTTCACCGTGGGCTGCCAGGATATGTTCGGGGTCAACGCGCCATTGAGGTTGAGCACCCCGGTGGGCAGGTTGTTGAAGGTGCCACTGGCTTGCAGATCGCCGCTGTTGTGGTTCCATGTACCGGCGTTCTGAATGGTGCCGGAGAAGGGGATCGAGCCTGGGGGGTTGAAGTTGGCCACAGCACCTTCCAGGATGTGCAAG
>JBGTIB010000018.1:0-8872 GCA_041745875.1 Flavobacteriales bacterium
AAGTCCAAGATGTCCACCCTCAATATCGTTTGCAACAAGATCCTCGGTCGGGCCTTCGCGGTAGTCAAAAGACAGCAACCCTATGTGGACCTCCACAAGTTCGCGGCCTGACTTGCACAGGTCTTAGAATACAGGCAGGTCCGCAGCAATCGTTGTAGGCCCCGATGGGCACTGGTGGCCAGGGTCAGTAGCATCAGCTTCAATAGCCTGCTACCCGGTTTCATCGGGTGTTGAGATGTAGACATCTTCTGTGTCTTGGTGCACAGCACCGATATCCGTGCCGTGGGGCCGCTTCACGGACCATCGCTCTTGTGTGCCAGCGAATTCCTGACCCAACGCGGGGTAGAGTTGACCCAGCTAGTGGTCCCGATCAACCCTTGGTGCTGTTCTCTAAGCACACGGCTTCTGCGGCGCAGCAATTGATGCTACCCGTAACAACCCAGAACCCTTTCGACCCATGAACAACCTGAACACCCTATTTGGAACCCTGGTAGTCACCGGTAGCCTGCTGCTTTGCGGCTGTGACGACGGCATGCAGCAACAAAGCACCAGCATGGCCTCCATGGCACCATCGCTCGCCAGTGGCGAAGCGGCATCCCCAATGGACCTGGAAAGCACCATCAAGAACTGGCCACAGAAGCCCAAGGACGCCGTGATGACCATGCGCAAGAAGTACGGCGAGCCTGGGATGATCTCCGAGCACATGATCGCTTGGATGAACACCGGCCAGTTCAAGTTCACCAAGATCATGGACAAGGAGTTCCCCCACGACTTCCCCGTTGCCCATACCGACTTCATGGAGCAGGGGATCGATCACAAAGTACCCGCGAACATGGTCGGTCAGTTGGCCGAATTCGATGGTAGCGTTATCGTGGACCGCACCATTGGTTGCCTGTCTGCCCGGTGTGATACCGAAGCGCACAACATGCTCGCCTTGAACCTGGCGCATGATGTGATCATGGGCAAGCGCACCCCTGCCGCAGCCCGCACCCACTTCGCCAACGTGGTGGCCAAAGAGATGAAAGGGCAAAGCGACCCCTACTTGGAGAAACTCCAGTTCAGTGGAGACAGCGACGCAGGCGACAAGGACATGATGGTGAAACCCACTGCCATGGCGAAGTAGGATGAAGATCCCTTGTTCATCCTGAAGTTCAACCACAACAAACCCAACCCGATGCGCACCATCAAGACCCGCGACAACTGCGAGCTCTATGTGAAAGAACAAGGCACAGGTCGCCCTGTGATCATGTTGCATGGCTGGCCGCTCACCGCCGACACCTTCGATGATCTGGGCCTTGCACTTTCCGAAGCCGGAATGAAGGTCATCGCCTACGACCGCCGCGGCTTCGGCCGCTCGGAACAGCCCGCCGGTGGATATGACTACGATACTCTGGCCAATGATCTGGCCGACGTGATGGATCACTACGATGCCAGGGATGTCACCCTGCTTGCCTTCTCCATGGGCGGTGGTGAGGTCGCGCGTTATCTCACACGCAACGGATCGGAACGCGTGCGCAATGTTGTACTCATTTCCTCGGTCATCCCCTATATGCTCAACACGGCCGACAATCCCGAAGGTGTGCCGCAAAAAGTCTTCGATGAGATGGCCGCAGGCATCAAAGAGGACCGCCCGCATTTCTGGGCCGGCTTCTTCAAGGACTTCTACGGCGTTGGACTGCTCGACAAACCCGTCAGTGAAGAGGTGTTGCACTGGTCCAACCACATGGCCATGCAAGGGGGCCTGAAGGCAACCCTGGCGTGCGCCCATGCATTCGGCACCACCGACTTCCGCCCCGATCTGGCATCGTTCACCTTACCCACCCTTCTCATCCACGGCACTGCGGACAAGACCGTACCCATCGGCTGCACATCGCGCCAGGCTGTGAAGGCGATCGCCCAGAGCACCTTGGTGGAATACGAAGGTGCGGCGCACGGCATTCTGGCCTCGCATAAGGAGCGCATCCGGGAAGACGTGCTTGCCTTCTTGCAAAGAGAGCGTCGACCCAGCGAGGTAGGCGACGATCAGCACGTGCAACCTACAGCCATGACCATCGATAGTAATACGTAAGGCTTATCCCCGGCCCGGCACATGTGCGCACATTCCATATCGCTTCACTTGAAGGAGCAGCCTCCGTTTCCATCTCAAGGGTGGGTGGACCCTGAACTGGTATCGCAGTGCTATAATGCACATGCGCCCGCCGTCTACGGAGTGCTGATGCGCGTGTTGGAGTGCGAGGAGTGCTCCTCCAACGCATTGGAACACGTCTTCGTCAAGCTTTTCTCCAGTGGTGGCGAGTCCCCTCGGCTGCACCAGCTCATACAGTGCGCTTTCGTCCGTTGCTGCGATGGGTCCGGGGAGGATGGACGCGAGGCCATGAAGGGGCGCATCACAGCGTGGTCCACGGAAGCGCGAAAGACGGCAGAACGTCCGGAAGCTCTTCCAAACCAAAGCAACAGCACAGCTCACTACCACTGATGCACCAGCACTTGCACAGGCCTCATTAGGCTTGGTGTAAAGGCGCAACCAGGGCCACGTGTTCCCGACGCGTCGAGACGCCTCTTCGTGGAGGAGGGCGTCCACGACGAAGTGATCCGCAACCCCGGATGAAATTCCGGGGCAAGCACCGCATGCGCTCGCTCGTCGTGGGCGATCCGCTCGACAAGAACACCGACATCGGCGCCATCAACAGCAAGGAACAGCTCGGCACCATCAACAAATACCTCAAGGTGGGCCAGGCCGATGGCGCGGAGATGTACCAGCCCGCCTGCGACCTGCCCAGCAAGGGCTTCTGGTGCCGCCCCACGCTCTTCCTCAAGGGTGCTTAGGAGACTTCGGATGGATGGCACGCCTCCTTCTGGTTCGACCGGACAAGGCGCGATGAGGGAGGATGTCGGATGGTATCCGACCGAAGAGCAACGCAGTATGAGCGGACGAGAAGGAGGCGCCCGAAGGGTCGGAGCGTAGCGACAATGCCGCCAGACCGAGGTCTTCGATGTACCCTTAGCGTGGCGCAAAGCGCGCGCATAGCACAGGAAGAGATCTTCGGCCCCGTGCTCGCCGTGCAGACCTTCCGCACCGTGGACGAGGTGATCCAGAAAGCCAACAACACGCCCAGAGGGCACCTCCAGATCGCTTTTGGAAGCGAGCGGGATGGATCTCGCGACCATGCGAGGCGCGAAATCCCTGCATAGCCTTTGCTATGCAAGGGGTGAGCAACGAAGCATGGGGGTGAGAGACGCCCGCGCAGCCCAAAGGGTGATCCGGAGGTGCCCTCCAAGGCCTCAGCGCCGACGTGTGGACGGACAAGGGCAACAAGAGCTTCAACCTCACCGGTAAGTTGCGCGCGGGCGTCATCTGGGTTGAGGCTCCCACCGGATCGTTCTTGGAAGCGAGCGAGGAGGATCTTGTGGCCAGACGAGGCGCAGGAACCGAACGTAGCCGGGGCTACGTGAGGGTTTCTGCAACGAAGTATGGAAGCAATAGACCCTTGCGCAGCCCGAAGGACGGTCCGGTGGTAGCCTCGGACACCTACAACAAGTTCGATCCCACCACACCCTTCGGCGGCTACAAGGAAAGCGGCTACGGACGGGAAGGTGGGTTGCATGGGTTGGGGGCCTCAACCTCAATTGAAGTATGAGGGGTGAACTGAGAAGCTGGAAGTGTGAGGTGAGCGCCACTTCACACCTCAGCCCTCGCCCTTCAACCTTCACTCTTTCTATTCGGGCGTGCCCCTCGCAAAGCCTCGGGTCGCGCATGTGCGGGTACTTCCGATTCATTCTCCAATACCAAGATTCGAACCCCGGCAGTTCAATAGTGATAGAATCCATCCCTAATGCGAAATGCGTGTTTCAACTAGGTTGATCTATTCGGGCTGCCGTGATCTCCGCGTGATACAACCCCAATAGGTTTGCCACACACAAACCGCTACGCCATGCGCATCGCCCTGCTTGCCCTTCTGGTATCGCCCACCATAGCTGCCCAAACCGTCGTCTCCACCGAGCCGCGCAACCGCACGGGCATTCTGGAGGAATTCACGGCCATCAACTGTCCCATCTGCCCGCAAGGCCACGTAGTTGCGGCGAACCTGCTGGCGGCCAACCCCGGCGACTTCATTGTGGTGGGTGTTCATGGCGGAGGCCTCTCAGTGCCTTCGGGGAATCAGCCTGACTTCCGCACAACGTGGGGCACCTCGCTTTGGTCGCATTTCGGGGTGAACGCTCAGCCGCTCGGCATCATGAACCGGACGCTATACAACGGACAACTGATCATTGGCCGATCGGTGTGGTCGAACGCATTGGGCGCGACGCTCACCGTGCCCTCGCCTGTGAACATCGGTGCGGAAACACAGTTCGATCAAGGCACCCGGAACCTTACGGTGAACGTGGAGGCGTATTACACGGCAGCTGGCTCGGGTGGCAATGATCACCTCAGTGTGCTGCTGACGGAGAGCGATATCATCGGTTACCAGGCATCGGGCGGAGCGAACTATGCGCACCAGCATGTGCTGCGTTCCTTCCTCTCTCCTCTTTGGGGCGATGAGCTATTGAACATTACTCAAGGCACGCTGGAGCAACGTACGTACACGTTCAACGTACCGCTGGGTTGGGACATCGACAACTGCCATGTGGTGGCCTTTGTGGGCGAGTATCAGGGGGAAGTACACAATGCGGTGGAGGTCGGGGCCAACAACTTCTCGACAGGTGTGCGCGACGAGCGCGCTGACGAAAAGCCGTTGCTCTATCCACAACCGGCCAGTGATGTCCTCTACGTTGCACTGGATGCCACCGGCGGTCTTGCCAACATGGAGGTTCGCGACCTGTCCGGTCGTTCGGTGGCACGGATCACCAACGCAGTAGGTGCCACTGTTGCTATCGATGTGAGCAAGTTGGCAGGCGGCACCTATATCCTGTCGGTAGCGGGCCGGGCGCAACGCTTCGTGGTGGCGCGATGAAACGGGGCACAACGCATGTTCGTCGGCGACAGGATCGTACCGAACTTTCGAGCATGTCCAACGCGCCGACCCCAGGTTACGTCACGTATCAACCCCAACGCTATAGCGAAGAGGAAACGGCACTGGTAGCGGCCCACTTTTCCACCTTGCTCGCCGGAAGGCGCAGCGTGCGCCACTTCAGCCCGGAGCCCGTCGCCGATGAAGTGATCGACAACTTGGTCCGCGCGGCCAGCACCGCGCCCAGCGGCGCGCACAAGCAACCGTGGACCTTTTGCGTGGTGAAGGATCCGGCCATGAAGTCGGCCATTCGAGCTGCTGCAGAAGAAGAGGAGAAGGAGAACTACAACGGCCGTATGCCCAAGGAGTGGCTGGAGGACCTGGCCCCGTTCGGCACCGACTGGCACAAGGAATTCCTGGATATCGCTCCGTACCTGATCGTCGTGTTCAAACGCGCTTATGAACGGATGCCAGACGGCTCGAAGCGCAAGAACTACTATGTGGAGGAAAGCGTCGGCATCGCCTGCGGTTTCCTGCTGGCGGCGATCCGGAACGCAGGACTGGTCTCACTCACCCATACGCCCAGCCCGATGAATTTTCTGTCGAAGCTTTTGGAACGACCCGACAATGAGCGGGCCTTCCTTCTGATCCCGGTCGGCTACCCGGCGGAGCACTGCGAAGTACCCGATCTGCGGCGTAAGCCGTTGGAAGAGGTGATGGTGCGCTACCCTGTGATAGTTCCGTGAACATCCTTCCGTTGCTTTACCGTTCATGCGCAAGATCCTCTTGATCGAAGACGACCGCGACATCAGCAACCTGGTGCGCATACACCTTACCGACCTGCAATACGATGTGGAACAGATCTTCGATGGCAAGGAAGGATTGCTGCGGGCCATGGAACGCCAGCACTGCCTGATCGTGCTGGACCTGATGTTGCCCGGCATGGACGGCATCACCATTTGCCAGCGTCTGCGTGCGGAAAAGGTGACCACGCCGATCCTCATGCTCACCAGCAAAGCGGAAGAGATCGACAAGGTGCTCGGCTTGGAGACCGGTGCCGATGATTACATGACCAAGCCCTTCAGCATACGTGAGCTGGTGGCGCGGGTGAAAGCCCTGTTGCGGAGAATGGAGAGCGCGCCTGATCCCCCAACGGTGAAAGGCGAAATCAGCATTCCCGGCCTCTTGGTGAACACCCAGAAGCGGGTCGTGGAAGTACACGGACAGCGAGTGGAGCTGACGCCCAAGGAGTACGATCTGCTGTTGCACCTGGCCTCCCATCCGGGCGTCACCTTCACTCGGGAAGAGCTCTTGAGCAAGGTGTGGGGCTATGAGTTCAGCGGCTACGAACACACGGTGAACAGCCATATAAACCGGTTGCGCAACAAGGTGGAGAAGAACATCACGACACCGGAATTCATCCTCACCACATGGGGTGTGGGCTACCGTTTCATCGACGCCTGAGCACCACCATGCGCCCCACCCAACGCCTGTTCTCCGGATTGTTCTGGAACGTCTCGGCCATCTTCCTGCTGGTACTGCTCGTGTTCGCGGGGGTCACCATGAAGGTGAACATCGACGCCTCGCGCAATTATGCGTTGGAAGTAGCGCAGCGCATGAACCACGATCTGGCAGCACACACGGCGGGCGAGATCAAACCCTTTCTCAATGGCGAGATACCGGAGGAAGCGATCGGCACGCTGATGCACAGCATGATGGCCGTGAACCCAAGCATCGAGGTGTATGTGCTGGACACCACAGGCAGGATCCTGAAGTACGTGGCGTTGGAAGGCGAAGTAAAGACCGACCGTGTATCGCTTGCGCCGATCAACGCCTTTCTGGCGAGCGACAGCACCGGCGGTCTGATCGTGGGCGACGATCCGCGCGCGCCGGGCGAACAGCGGATCTTCAGCGCAGCGCCGGTGATGGAAGCGGGTGTGAACCGCGGCTACGTGTACATCATCCTTGCCGGTCAGGAATACACCGGTGCTACGGACACGCTCTTCGGCAGCTACTTCCTGCGCTTGGGCACGCGCTCCGTGCTGCTGGCGTTGGTGCTCACGTTGCTCGCCGGCTTGTCGGCGATCTGGTTCATCACACGCAACCTCGGCTCCCTCGTGGCGGTGATCCGCCGGTTCAAGGAAGGAGATCTGGGCGCGCGGATCACGATGGCCGGCGGCGGCGAGTTGACGGAAGTCGGCAGCACCTTCAATGACATGGCCGCCACCATCGAAAAGAACATCGTGGACCTGAAGGGCATCGACAAGCTGCGCAAGGAGCTGATCGGCAACGTGAGCCACGACCTGCGCACGCCCATCGCCGCTATCCAGGGGTATGCGGAAACGCTACTGATGAAGGACAGCACGATCAGTGAAGCGGAGAAGCGCGATCATATCGGTGTGATCATCAAGAGCGCCGAGCGGTTGAAGTTGCTCGTGGACGACCTCTTCACCTTGAGCAAGCTCGAAGCCGGTCAGGTAAAGTTGGACCTGGAGCCCTTGTCGCTTGGCGAACTCGTACACGATGTGGTGAACAAGCTGCGCCTGTTGGCCAAGGAAAAGAACGTCAGCATCAACATCGTGATGGCGAAGGACCTGCCGATCGTGGAGGTGGATGTGAAGAAGATCGACCGTGTGATACAGAACCTGGTACATAACGCTATCAAGTATTGCCGCCAAGGAGACCGCATCACCATCGAGCTCGATGGCGGCGCGCCCGGCACCGTGGATGTGCGCATCACCGATACCGGAGTCGGTATTCCGCCGAGCGACCTGCCGCACATCTTCGATCGTTACTTCATGGGCCAGCGTTCGGCGGCAGCGGATGGAACGGGCCTTGGACTCGCTATTGTTAAACGTATCGTGGAGCTGCACGGCAGCACGGTGAAAGCAACCAGTCGTGTGAACGAAGGCGCGCAGTTCAGTTTCAGTTTGCCGGTGCGACAGGTGGCGTGATGGAAAGTGTGATCGCCCCGTGATCAGTCCGTGATCTGATCCGGAGAGGTTTGCATCCACGCAAAACCCAACGATCATGCACCTACGAAAACACATCCTTTCCGGAACGGCGCTGATGCTGTTCCCGCTACTGGGAGCCGCACAATGCGGCTTCAGCACCGTGAGCCAGATGGGCACCGGCGCCACCACCGTATACACTTGTCCTGGCGATGGCATCCCCGATGCGGTCACCGCGCAGACCGACCACATGGGTACAGCCATGTACGGCTATGTGGTGACGGACGGCAACGGCATCATACTCGGCTTCCCGCCTACCGCCACAGTGGATGTGGAAGGTGCAGGCGTGGGCAACTGCCGCATCTATGGGTTCAGCTACACGGGAATGATCACTGCTTTGGCTGGAGATGATATCGCGGTGGTGGACATCGCTTCAGGCTGTTGCATCCTTAGCAGCAACTTCATCCTCACCGTGCGCGATAACCCCGATGGTGGAACAGTGGCCAGCAATGGCGCGACCACGGTCTACACCTGCCCCGGCGACGGCATTGCCGATGTGGTAATGGTGCAGAACACCAGCAGCAGCACCAGCGCATACCGCTACGTGGTCACCGATGCCAACGGTATCATCCTGGGCCTGCCCCCGGGCAATATGGTGGATGTGGAAGGTGCCGGCCCGGGCAATTGCCGCATCTATGGCCTCAGTTACACGGGTAACATCACGGCCATGGCCGGTGATGATGTGGCCACGGCCGTGTTCAGCGATGATTGTTTCGACCTGAGCGACAACTTCGTGCTTACTGTGCGCGACATACCCGATGGTGGAACAGTAGCCAGCAATGGCGCAACCACGGTCTATACCTGCCCCGGCGACGGCAATGCCGATGTGGTAATGGTGCAGAACACCAGCAGCAGCACCAGCGCATACCGCTACGTGGTCACCGATGCCAACGGTATCATCCTGGGCCTGCC
>JBGTIB010000019.1:0-4636 GCA_041745875.1 Flavobacteriales bacterium
TGTTCAGCAATGGCAATGCGAACGACATTCGGATCCTCAACGACCTTACGGTACCGCAGCCTGCTACGGCGAGCATGATCTACTTGTCCGGCGACGACGTGTTCACCAACGGGAATGCTGCCGCCATCCGCCTGCTGATGGACCCCTCGATCTCCATCCAGGAGCGCGATGGCTTGGAGGGGATCTCCATGTACCCCAACCCGACCAATGGCATTTTGTACATCAATGCTGAAGTCGCGAATGCCCACAGTGTTGAAGTGATGAACGCGCTGGGCGAGCTTGTGCATACGACCCGTGTGAACGGTAGCGGGGTGATCGACCTAAGCCATCTGGCCAAAGGCGTTTACGCAGTGCGTGTTTCCAAGGGCGCTGCGGAGATGGTACAGCGCGTGGTGCTGCATTGATCGCCACTTCCACCTCTGGTGAAGCCCCCACCCTGGCCATGTGCGGCCACGGTGGGGGTTTTCATTGAGGTGCCGAGCAGGAGTGATAAAAAGCTCAGGCCGGACCGGTCGGGTCGTCACTGATCATGGCCTTCTTGGCATAGCGCATCAGCGAACCGGCGAACACGAATTCGTTGAGCTCCGCATTGTCGCTGTTGAGCAGTTCATCCCGGGTGCCCTGCCACCATTTCCGTGTCTCGTGGATGAAGATGATGTTCTCGCCGATCCCCATCACCGAGTTCATGTCGTGCGTAATGACGATGGTCGTGGTCCCGAACTCATCGGTGATCTCCTTGATCAGCTCATCGATGAGGATACTCGTCTGCGGGTCCAGCCCACTGTTGGGTTCATCGCAGAACAGGTACTTGGGGTTCATGGCTATGGCCCGGGCAATGCCGACGCGTTTCTGCATACCCCCGCTGATCTGGGCGGGGAACAGGTCGTCCTTGTCCAGGATGTTGACACGTTCCAAACAGGAATGTGCACGTTCCTCCATTTCTCCCTTCGGCATGTCCGAGAACATGGACAAGGGGAACATCACGTTCTGCAATACCGTGAGGCTATCGAACAGTGCCGAGCCTTGGAAGAGCATGCCGATCTCCTGCCTGATATTGCGCCGCTCCTTCTCGTTCATCTCATGGAACGACTGACCTTCGTACAGCACACGCCCCTCATCGGGTTTATGCAGACCCACGATGCATTTGGCAAGCACACTCTTGCCGGAGCCGCTCATGCCAATGATCTGGTTCACACGGCCTTTTTTGAAGACCGCGGAGATATCGGAGAGCACCTGGAGGTCGCCGAAGCTTTTGCTGAGCCCTTGTACCTCGATCATATCAACAGCATCTGGGTGAGGGCGTAGTTGGCGATCAGGATGACCACATTGCTGTACACCACAGCCTTGGTGCTGCTGATGCCCACTTCACGGGTCCCACCCCTGGTGTAATACCCTTGGTAGGCGGCCACCGTGGCGATGATGAAAGCGAAGACCACGGTCTTGATCAGGGCATAGGTGACCGTGTACGGATCGAAGTCGTACTGGATGCCTTGGATGAAATCCACGGAATTGACGATACCGGTGCCGACCCCGGCCGCCCAGCCTCCGAAAATGCTCAGGAACATGCTGATCATCACCAGGAACGGGTTCATGACCATGGACGCCACGATCTTGGGTAGGATGAGGTAGCCGGCGGAATTCACGCCCATGATATCCAGTGCATCGATCTGCTCCTTCACCCGCATGGACCCGATCTCCGCAGCAATGTTGGACCCGACCTTTCCGGCCAGGATCAACGAAATGATCGTGGGGCTGAATTCCAGAATGGCACTTTGGCGGGTGGTGAAGCCCACCACATAGGCCGGGATCCAGGCCGAATCGATGTTGGCGCTGGTCTGGATGGTGATGACCGCACCCATGAAGACCGAAAGCAGGGCCACGATACCCAAGCTCTTGACACCCAGGAGGTCCATCTCCTCCACGGTCCGTTTCAGATACAAGCTCAAGCGTTCCGGACGACTGAAGGTCTCCTTGACCAGCAGCAGGTACCGGCCGATGTGGAACAGTAGTTTCATGGGGAGGACGGGGCCAAATTTAGCCAACGCCCCCAAGGTGCGGGTACAGTGTTCCTGGATCGATCAACAGCAGGCAGTCCCTAACTTAGCGGCTCCCCGCACATGCATATCCGCATCAACCCATTGTTGCGCTCCATTGGATCCATCCTGCTGATGATCAGCCTATTGAGCGGGTGCAGCAGCCATCCCTCGAAGTATCGGAAAAAAAAAGGGTGCGATTGTCCCCGATGGAACCATCGAATTGCGCCCGGCGAACGACCGCTACATGCTAATTTGGCCCACTTAACGGGTCGCACCTATCAGGTGCATCCCAGCCGGATCTGATCACATTTCAAGGGTATATGCTACCGACCACCGATCCCGAACTGTTGCGCAAGCACATGCCCGCTTCGGCATGGCCGGTGGTGGTGCATTGGCTGCGGCGCAATCCGGTGCAGGTGCGCATCGCCAAACCACGCAACACCAAGCTGGGCGACTACCGCAGCGCCACGCGCACGCAACCCCATCGGGTCAGCGTGAACGCCGATCTGAACAAGTACGCGTTCCTGGTCACCCTGGTGCACGAGTTCGCCCACTACTCCACCTACACCAAGACCAAGCGCTGGAGTTCACCTCATGGTGCGTTCTGGAAGAGCGAGTACCACCGGTTGATGCGTCCGTTCATGACACGCGCGGTTTTCCCCGCTGATGTACTGAAGGCCCTGGAAATACACCTGCGCGATGCACCTGCCAGCAGTTGCACGGATGAGCACTTGATGCGGGTGTTGCGGAACTACGACCGGGAACCACGACCCATGTTGGAGGAACTACCGGACCGCTCGGTGTTCCGCTTCAATGAACGCATCTTCGTGAAAGGCCCACAGTTGCGTAAGCGGTACAAATGCCACTGCCTGAACGACCGGCGTGTCTACTTGATCGATCCACTGGCGCAGGTGCAGGTGAACGGCCCCATGGTGGTTCGCAAGGCTTCTTGATCGTACGTGGCCGCCACCCGCACAATGACGAACGAGCATACCTATTGCGTGATCATGGCCGGCGGTGTCGGCAGTCGCTTCTGGCCCATGAGCCGGAGTTCCAGTCCCAAGCAGTTCCTGGATTTCCTTGGGACGGGTCGCACACTGCTGCAGCAGACCTACGACCGATTCCAAGGCATCTGTCCCCCGGAGAACATCCATGTGGTGACCAACGCGCAGTATGCCTCCATCGTCCTTGAACAACTCCCCGGCCTGAGCGCTGCACAAGTGCTTCGCGAACCGGCCCGTAGGAACACCGCGCCCTGTGTCGCCTATGCCAACCATGTGATCGCCGCCCGCGATCCCGACGCGGTCATCATCGTGGCTCCCAGCGACCATCTGGTGCTCAAGGAGGAAGCTTTCCGCGAGACCATACGCACGGCGCTGCAACAGGCGGCTGATGGAGATGACCTGATCACACTGGGTATTACGCCCAACCGGCCCGACACAGGGTACGGATACATCCAGTTCGAGGCTGGAACGGGTACGGTGCATCCGCGCGTCAAACGTGTGAAGACCTTCACGGAAAAACCCGACCATGCCACGGCCCAACGCTTCCTTGAGAGCGGCGATTTCCTCTGGAACGCGGGCATCTTCATCTGGAGCCTGAAGAGTATCCACAAAGCATTCCGCCGCCATCTGCCCGACATGGAGGCCCTGTTCGAACAGGGAGCGGGCTGCTATGGAACAGCCCGCGAGCAGGCTTTCATAGAAGAGGTCTACGCCAGTTGTGAGAATGTGAGCATCGACTATGGCATCATGGAAAAGGCCTCCAACGTGTACACCGTGATCAGCGACTTCGGCTGGAGCGACCTGGGCACATGGGGAAGCCTCTTCACGCACCTGCCCAAGGATGAGCATCAGAATGCGGTGGTAGGCGAGGGAGTTCGCCTGCATGAGTGCTCGGGGAATATGGTCCATAGTCATGACGACCGTTTGATGGTACTGCAGGGTCTGGAGGATCACATTGTGGTGAGCACTCCGGAGACCTTGCTGATCTGCCGCAAGCGGGATGAACAGAAGATCCGCCAGATCGTCAACCAGTTGAAGGCGGAACATGGCGAACGATACATCTGATAGCCGATCGGGAACTTCGCCTCCGGGAACAGTCAAGAAAGCCCCCGCCTCCGGGATACCGGCATCGGCCTTCGTCGCGGCTGGGATCGTATCGGTGGGCCTCCTCGTATACCTGCATCAGGTCGACCCCTCGGAAGGAGGATATCCCGCCTGTCCGCTCCATGCCACGACGGGACTACTTTGCCCTGGATGTGGCAGCCTTCGAGCCCTGCACGATCTGCTTCATCTCAGGATCCAGGAAGCCTTCCTCCACAATGCCCTGATCGTGGTGGCCCCACCTCTATTGGTAGCCCATCTGCTTTGGCGAGGTCTGCGCAAGACGCGGGAAAGTGGAGCGCTGGACAAGGCACTTCTACTGGGGTGGCTGTTGGTCATCCTAGGCTGGGGCGTCATCCGCAATGTGGGATGAGCAGGGCAAACGCATCTAAATACTTCGGCCGGCGTGTGATATGAACATATGCATGTGATCCGATCCCCTCGGTTGGTATTGGATCCTATGGTGCCGTGTGTGTGCTTGCGAGCAAAACACAC